>JALOPK010000064.1 GCA_025453925.1 Candidatus Eiseniibacteriota bacterium
TGCGGACGGGCCGGGCGTCTCTCCCGTGGGTAGGCGGTTCCAGTTGGAGCGTCGAGTGGACGATGCCGAACTGCTCGCGGAGCATAGTCTGGGCGTGATTGAGACAGGTCTGCCAGTGCACTGTCTCGCTGCAATCGGGTTCAAGCCGCAGGTGGGCGCTGAGCGCAGGGATGCCGGATGTGATGGTCCAGATATGCAGGTCATACACCTCGACGACGTGATCCATGCCGACCAGGGCCTGCAGCACGGCGTCGTAGTCGATATCAAGGGGAGTCGCCTGAAGCAGGATCTGGGTGCTCTCCTTCAAGAGCCCGATGCCGCTCCAGAGGATCAGCGCGCCGATGGTCACGCTGGCAACGGCATCGATGGGAACCCAACCGGTGAGCCAGATCACTCCACCCGCGATGATGGTGCCGACTGAGCCCAACGCATCCGCCACCATATGGGCAAAGGCTCCCCTGACATTGATGCTCTCCTTTCGACTGCGGAAGAGCACCGCGGCTGACCAGATGTTCGCGACAAGACCGCCAACGGCGACGGCCAGCATCAACGGCCCCTCAATCTGCGGTCGTGAGGCCAGCCGTTGATAGGCCCTCACGGCGATGAAGCCCACGATGACCACAAGGGTGGCGCCGTTGAGGAATGCTCCCAGCACCTCGGCGCGCAGAAGGCCGAAGGTACGCCTGGGATTGGGAGGCAGGAGGGCAAGTCGCGCCGCCACCAGCGCCACGGCCAGGGCCGCGACGTCGGTCAGCATGTGGCCCGCGTCGGCGAGCAATGCCAGGCTATTGGAGAGGAGGCCGCCGGCGGCTTCCACGACCAGGTAGGCGCTGTTGATGGCCAGCGCCATGCGGAGACGCCGGATGGAGACATGGCGGGTGTCGTGGTGGTGGCCGGGGCAGTCGTGGCAGTGATCGGTGTGCATGCTGGTCCTTTACGGCGGCGATAAGCCGCGGTCTCCACTGGTGTCCTGAGTGAGTTAGCAACTACCCTGCCGCCCCGCGTCAACCCTCTCGAGACCGCACACCTCCTGTAGACGGCCGGCTCTGCGGCCCGGAAACCGGCAGCCGCGGTAAGGGTGTCTCGATCGATCCGGCACGCTGCTTGCAGATCCGTACACAGAGTCACCAGACATGATGATCTTGAGCCGCACAGCCGCCCACCGTACGCACTGCGTGATCTCCACGGAGTCCGCTCGTGGCACCTTTGCAGCTCATGCCCACACGAAAGGATCCACCATGGTGCGACTGACCGTGATTTCGCTCGTCCTAATGGCCGCAATTGGCATAGTCGAAAGCAGCCATGCCGAGGGCACACCGCAGACCTTGTGCCCGGTCATGGGCAACCCAATCAACAAGGATATCTTCGTTGACCACGACGGACAGAGAGTCTACCTCTGCTGCAATGGGTGCGTCGGCGAGTTCAAGAAGAGCCCCGGGAAGTACCTCTCGAAAATGGCGGCCGATGGCATCATGGTCGAGAAGTCCCCCGTGGCCCAGACCATGTGCCCCGTGATGAACCAGCCCATCAACAGGGAGATCTTCGCCGACCACGACGGCCAGCGGGTCTACTTCTGCTGCAACGGGTGCGTCGGTGAGTTCAAGAAGGACCCGTCCGCCTACCTGAAGAAGATGACGGACGCCGGCGTCACGCCGGAAGTTGCCCCGGTCGCGCAGACGGTGTGCCCGGTGAGCGGCGATCCGATCAACACCGCGTGTTTCATGGACCATGAAGGCCGTCGCGTCTACTTCTGCGGCGACGACTGCAAGGCGGCGTTCTCGAAGAGCCCCGGGAAGTACGTGGAGAATCTGGTGGGATCTGCGGTTGCCCCTGCGGGAAGTGACTGTGCGAAACCGGCCCGAGGCGGGTGTCCGCGTATGGGAGGATGCGGCGCTAAGACGTAGTATCCTCATGGGATGTGGGCCCGCCCCTATCGTGGCGGGCCCATACTTACTCAAGTAGGGCGCAACCCGCCGTATCTGCGCGAAGCATACAGCGGGGATTCCTGGGATTCACTCCCCTTCCTTCTTTGGTGCGGCCTCCCCCTCAGTGTCCTTCCAGGGTTGACCCGCCCGCACTGCGTGCTTTCCCTCGAGTGTGTATGCCACGCGCTCGTCGGTATCGACAGTCCAGGCGGACACGACAACCCGCCCCGGCCGGCTATGCGGAAGCCGCGCCGTGCCGGTGAAGGCGCATGGAAAGCCATCGGGCTTGCCCAGCATGCTCGCGATGTCGCGCCTGCCCGGCTGGATCCCGGACAGAGCAAAGGGATGATCGTCGCCGCCTGAATCCCTCCAGACCAGAATAACGTTGGTGGCGGGCCTTTTCTGCGGGGCCAAGTATGCCCAGCCCGAGAATTCGACGACGTCAGGTTTGATGCGCCGGCACCTCTCCAGATCGCCACAGCCAATGCCACATCGAATCAACGGTGCCGTCTCTCTGGAGAAACAGGACCCCTGTAATCAGACCTGCGTGGAGGACTGCCGCCGCGGCGGACCGCGCCGATCGATGGGGGAAAGCAGCGGCCCGATGATGGCCGGCAGGCCGCAGAACACCACATCCGTGCGGCCCGTTCGGTTTGGCCAGATGCATCCCTCGCCCCTTCACCACACGCCGAGGTGCAGCACGACCTTGGGGCACGATAGCTGGTGCGCCTCGGCCGAGTCCTCATCGATGGTCCAGGCACTGACCTCCAGCTTCCCGAGAGGGAGCGCGGCAGCGCCCACGTGACTGGCGAACCCGCACCGCGTAGCACCGGTGTCGCCGAGGAATGCAGCAACGTCCGGTCGGGGCTGCATGACCCTGCGGATGGCAAAAGGTGCGGAATGGCCACGCCAATCGGTGTACACCAGGACCACGTTGGTGCCCGGCTGGCCGCGGCGGGGATCCCGCGCCCACCCGGAGAACAGGAGATCCCCACTCTCGGCCACTCGGCAGACATCGAGGGTACCCCAGGCCGCTTCGCCCTCGTCATGTGGGCCACGCCCCTCCCAGAAACGGCCCGGGGCCGGCAGCGGCGTGTCGAGAAGCCCCATGGCTGCCAGCTCAACGGCTCGAACCTTGAGGAATTCCACGTTCGGGTAGAGCAGAACGAGACGACCCTCATCGTGAAACACCTTATGCAGCGAGAGCCCCAGCCTCCCTTCCTGCAGGCGTGTGCTGAAGCCCGTGACGGCTCGCTGGGAGACTACCAGTGCATTGCCGTGAAAGAACGCCAGAGCTCCCACGAACCCGACCAACCATGCGAAGGTCAGAACACTCAAGATCCGTTGACGAGGCGACGCATACCCAACGGTAGCCGGAGTCAGGCCGATGATCGCGATCAACAGATAGATGGAGAATGTCGTGTAGCGGCTATCTGCAGCCTGCTCCAGCCCGAAACCCATACGGCCCAAGGTGGTGGTGACGCCGCTGACCAGACCGTACAACCCTAGTACGATCCACGGATAGGCTGCGCCCAAGGGCGCCATGGATCGTCTTGCCACGGCACGGCCGACCCCCGCCAGGTAGAGACTTATCGCTGCCCCACCCACGACCATGCGGGTATCCTGGCTGAATGTGCTCGACTCCGGCACCAGCGGACTGCCGGCCCATGCGAGCAAGTACCGAAGCGCTTCCACGGGTTGTGAGAACACCAGGCTCATGGGCGGCTTGCCCGGCGGCTGGTGGTAGTCGTGGAAGTACAGGAAAATCGTGGCGGCAGCGCTGAGACCATACCAGAGGCGAGCGAACCACCGATGGCTCCGGCCGGATGTCACTCGCCCGTGATGGAGGCCCAAGAACTCAAGGGGAAGGAGAAGTATCCACAGGATCATCCCATTGGCATAGGAGAACGTCGCCACGAAGGCGAGTGCGCTGCCAAGTACCGAGCGGCCCCACAGGGGAAGCGATGACGAGGCCACCAGGAGCCCCGTGGTGAGCATGAGCGGCGGGATGAACACCACGAGCTGGATGCCCCACAGCCAGTTGCTCCACTGAACCGGCGAGAATAGCACCACGTTGAGAAGGACGTATGTCCCAAAATGCCACCACCGCCCGCACGGCAGCCTGCGAAGCAGGAGGAACAGGTTCAGAGAAGTGAGACCCGCAACCACCATCGTGAGCACCATCTCCCACCGCACGTCCCATCCGCTCAGGAGGCCCATCCCCAGGAAGATCAGGCGGGGAAACAGCTTTCTGCTCTCATTATGCTGCGCAATGAGGTTCTTGAATGAGAGCTGGCCATCGTGATGCTGGATGAACACGTGAGAGATGTCCCACTGATCCATGTGGGGGACGTTGACCCAATGGGTCACCACGGTCCATGCGAGGTATGCCGCAGGAAACGCCGACGCGAGCAGTAGCAACGCAACAGGGGCGATTCGACCTGTGCGCGCCCGGGTGCGACGCGACACTGCGACCAGGGATATGGCGGTCCTTCGTGCGTCCACGATCATGGCCAATGCCTGACAAGACGCCCTGACGCGCGCGACACGGCGATTCCGGTCGGGTCGAGTCTAGTGGTCGTCCATGGTCGCCCGGGATGCGGCGATCTGGCGGGAGAGGCTCGCCACCAGGAACAGCACCAGACAGATGGTGAGGAGCTGGAGTGCCAGCATGGCGGCGCCGAAGGCGATGGTCGTCGCCCAGTTGGGGAAGGCATAGACAGGCATGAACAGGCGCAAGAATGATGAGATCAGCATCAGGAGGATGCCAAGGGTAGCGGGCACCAGAGAGAATGCCGCCACACGGAGAGCGATGGTGTTGAGATATGGCAGGCTCGACCTGAGGGCGTGGTCGAAGAGGCCCTGCACGCCGACTCGCGATCGACCCTGGTAGCGGTGGAGCCTGGAAACTGGCACCCGAACGAGGGTGCCGACCTTGGGCAATGCGAGGCTGTATGTGACGTGAAACAGAGGTGACCGGCTGATCTGGTCAGCCACCGGCTGCCCGTAGGCGGCAAAGTTTCCGAAGTCGGGCGTCACCCGCGTCAGCAGCCTGAACAACCTCTTGTACAAGGCATACGCGCACCGGAACGCGAAGCCTTCCGGGCGTTTGCCGATCCGCTGCGCCACCGCGATGGTGCCGGGTGAAACCCGAGCCAAGAGCAACGGGATCGCGTGTACATCGTCCTGTCCGTCCGAGTCCATGGTGACGACGCAGTCGGCGCGGAGTCGCCGCGCCTGGTGACGGATGCCGTAGACGATCGCCTCCTGCGATCCCATGTTGTAGGGGGTATCGAGCACGACGGCGTCATGCCTGCGGGCCACGTCCTCGACTGCGTGATCAGGCCGCCCGAGGTCATTGACGATCAGCGTGGCCGTGACATACCGCCCCATGAGGACGTGGGCGAGGCCGGGCAGAAGCCTCGACAGGGCATCGGCCTCTCCGTAACTGGGCATCACGATAGTCAATCGGGTGATGGCACTCTCGTCCTGCATGACCCGTCTCCCTCGAAGGCCCCATGGGCAGTACTGATCCACTATTCTAATGTTAGAATAGTGAATCAACCAGACAACCATGTGCTCTGGAGTGTTCTCGCATCGGCGAGTTATGCGCGACACGGGCATGGCGCAAGTCTGCGGGCGTCTCTCCGGATCGATGCGGAGGCCCCGCAGGGGCGGCCCGTCGCCGACCTCGCGGCGGGAGCCCCCGGCGACTGCGGCCATGGCCTCCAGGCGCCACGCCGTGGCATACGCCGGAGACGTCTTCCCGGTCGTCCCCGCGACGCCTCTCATCGCCCGAGCCCTTCCACTGCCACTCCCACGAGACGTGTCCCCGACCGGATCGGCCGGCCGTCACCGCTGACTCCGACCGAGCGCCGGGCCACTCTGAGGGATTCCGGGCTGCGAATGACTCGCCCTGGGTCGCGGTTCCGTGCTGCTCCCTCTGTCAGCCCCCGCGCTCCGGCCGGCGAGGTCATGGGTTCACGCCTGCGTCGCAGGGCCCACGTCGCAGGGAGCTTGTCCCGGGGGGAATCAACGCCATTTTCCCCTGCTGGCGTCTCACCTACGTTAATCGAATACCTGTGGGAGGTTGTCAGTGTCCCGGCGGCCGGTGATCATCGGAGTTCTTCTTACCCTGCTGATGCTCGGGCGCGGCTGGCACAGTCTGACTCAGAAGTCGGCAACGTTCGATGAATGGGGCCACCTGGAAAGCGGGCTGGCCGTCTGCGCCCGGGATTCCGGCGTGTTTCCGTTCGCACTCACCAACCTCATCAACCCGCCGCTGGCCCGCATCCTCGCGGCGTCTGCAGTCGGCCATCGCGAGTGGAGAGCGGCGTCCCTTCCGCCACCCGAAGCGCCGCGATGCCGAGCGGAACGGAAGTGGCGGGAGCGGCTGGGAGCATTCCCCTTCCGCTACGATGTCGATTCCGTGGCGCTGGTGCATCGCGCCCGGCTTCCCGTGCTCGTCTTCTCTCTGCTCGGCATTCCACTCCTCATGGCCCTGGCCCGCGAAACGGGCCATCCGAGGGCCGCGCCGTGGGCTGCCATGGTCTATGCGCTGTGCCCCAACGTCATGGCCCACGCGCGACTCATCACCCCCGACCTGCCGGTCTCGGTGCTGTGCCTGGCCACGATGCTCGCCTGGCTGCGGCTGCAGCGACGGCCCTCGCCGAGCCGGGTGCTCGTTGCCGGCGCGATCCTCGGAATGGCGCTGGCAACGAAGTACTCCGCTGGGCTGCTTCTTCCGGTGCTCGTGTTCGCGCCGCTGCTTGCCCTCTGCGAGAACCGTTTCCGGGCACTGATCTGCTCCACCCTGGCCGGGCTTCTCGCGGCGGGCCTCCTCATCGGTCTCTACTCGCTGACCGCCGTACCGTTCGTCACGCCGTCCGCCGTGGCGGTCGCCGAACACGGCGAAGAGATCGCCCGCTTCTTACCCCTCATGAAGACCTGGGTAGGCCGGCACCTGGCGATGCCGGTGGTGCTCTACCGCTACGGCGCCGTCGTGGCGGGCCGCGCCGTGATGAAGAGCTTCCTCATGGAGCATCACCGGTTCGGGGGGTGGCTAAGCTACTTCCCCATCGCCATGGCGGTGAAGACGCCGCTGGCCCAACTCGTGGCGCTCTCACTGGGAGCCGGATGGGCCTGCAGGAGAAGGGCATGGAACCCCTCGCTGGTCTGGGTGGCGGCCTTCCCCGCCGCCTATCTGGCCGTCACGCTTGCGAAGGGCATCCAGGTCGGGCTCCGCCACGTGCTGCCGGTATATCCGTTTATGGCGCTGGCCGCGGGCATGCTCTTGGCCGCCTGGTGGCGGGCGGGAGGTGGAAGGCGATGGGTCTCGGCGGCGCTGACTCTGGGCATGCTCGGGGAAGGCCTCTCTGTCCACCCCCACTACCTGGCGTTTTTCAACCTTGGCACGGGCGGTCCCGACCGAGGGTATCGCTACCTCGTGGACTGCAATCTGGATTGGGGCCAGGATCTCCCTGCGCTGGCAGAGTTCCAGAGGCGCGAGCGCACGGGGACGCTCACCTTGTCATACTTCGGGAATGATCTACCGGAACGGTACGGCGTGGACTACCAGGTTCTCTGCGCCCCGCACGGTGCTGCACCGCCGCCTCAGGGCGTCTACGCCATCAGCGCGACCCAGCTCCAGGGGCTCTACCAGTTCCCGGCTCGCCTCGACGGCATGGCCTGGTTCAGGCAGCGTGCGCCCACCCGTCTTGTGGGGCACTCCATTCTGGTGTATGACCTGCGCCTGGAAGGGGGCGTATCCAGTGAGACGGATGACTTGACTGCGGAAGACGCGCTCCTTAAGAATGGCTCTCGATAGGTGATGTTGTCCCCTCGCCGGGAGTCCTCCGTGGCGCCAGTCACATCTGCTCGTCGCTGGTCAATGACCGGTGGAATGGTGTTCGGCCGATACCGGGGCGATGAACCCACGGAATCGCCTGCCATCCCCGCCCCGTCCCAGGTGGTGCTTCCCGTGGGGATCCCTTCGCCCGATCTCCTGGTCAGGGAGGGCGACTCCGTCTGTGCCGGCCAACCTCTGGTCCCTCCCTCCCGGATCCTGCCCCGGCACTTTCACCTTGCCAGCGTCTCCGGCACCGTCGCGGCGTTCATTCCTCACGGCAAGGGTATGCGCGCGCCAGTGTCAGTGGTGCTGAACAGGTCGCCCGGTGATGAGCATTGCGGCGAGCGCTTTGCGATGCCGTCCGATCCCGAGGCGGCCCGGCAGGTTCTGGTGCGCTCCGGAGCCGTGCACGGGTGCCCTCCTGATGCCGCGCGCTGGCTGCTCCAGCCCCGGGCCGCGCCCGTCACCGCGCTGCTTGTGGCGTGCTTCGCCTCAGGCCCTCTGGAGCCGCGCCGTCTGCGTCTGGCGGCCTGCGAGTCGTCGCATCTGCGTGAGGGGCTGGCCTTGTGGCGGAGTGCCGTCGGAGGGTCACCCGTTGTCCTCATGGTGGCGGAGGATGAAGCCGCGGCGTGGCGCGCAATGGGCGCCGGGCCGGGCGAAACCACCGTGCATCCATGCCCCCGGCGCTATCCCGCCGAGCATCCGCAGATGCTGGCCAGCCGGCATCTACGGCACGATCTCCCCGGGGGATCGCTTCCGCTCGACCGAGGCCTGCTGGTCATCGATCTCTTGGCGGTGTGTGCCGCCGGACAGGTGGCGGCGACGGGCGAGGCCTTGCGCGAGACCACCGTTGATCTCGTCGGCCAGGGCGCCGTGCGGCCGGTCACCCTGCGGGCGCGAATCGGCACGAGGGCGGCGGATCTGTTCAAGAGATTCGTCGTCGATCCTCCCCCATTGTTCGTGGGTGGCGGCCTGCTGGCGGGGGAGCGCCTCGGGCCGGAATCACCCGTGCTGCCCCACCAAGGCACCATAGTCGCCCTGAGGGCGCCGACGCGGCGCTTCTTGAGCTTCATGTCTCCGGCGGTCCGCCGCCCTTCGTGGACCCGGGCGGCGCTCTCCTCGTTTCTTCCTCCACGGAGCCTGGAGGCCCGGGCGGAGGTGGGCGGTGAACTCCGGCCCTGCATCTCGTGCGGCGCCTGCGAAGAGGTGTGCCCGCGGGGCATTTCTCCCTCCCACCTCGCCAGACTCGCCGAGGGTGGATTCGTGGAGGAAATGATCCAGTACGGGATTGACCGCTGCATCGAGTGCGGGCTGTGTTCCTATGTCTGCCCCTCCAAGATCGAGCTCATGGCCGCCCTTCGGCGCGGGATCGAGGCCGTCGCCCGGGAGCAGGTCGCATGAAACCCCTCCGCACGCTGATGGATGCGATGTTGGCTCGATGGGGCAAAGGCCCGATCGCCCCCGTCATCGAGGCGCTGGACTTCTTTCTGTTCGGCCCCTCGACGGTGCCGGCAGGACCGCCCCATGTCCGCGATGTCATTGACGTGAAGCGTTTCATGTGGTGGGCGATCATGGGGCTGGTGCCGCCGTTCTTGGGAGCGGTCTACTTCTTCGGACCCCGCGTGCTCCTCATGGTGCTCGTGTCCTATGTCGCCGGGGCGGTGGTGGAAGTGGCCTTCTCGATCCTGCGCAGGGAGCCCATCGCCGAAGGCTTGCTCGTCACGGGTCTGATCTTTCCCTTGACCCTTCCCGTGGAGACCCCGCTCTGGATGGTCGCGATGGGGGCCATGTTCGGGGTGTTCTTCGGCAAGGAGGTTTTCGGAGGCACCGGCCACAACATCATGAATCCCGCTCTGGTAGGCCGGGCGTTCCTCTTCCTGAGCTTTCCACGCGCCATGTCGTCAGGATGGGTGATCCCCGGCGAGGGAGCGCTGGGTGGCGACGCCACCACGGGTGCGACACCGCTCCTGACTGCCAAGCTGGCTCATGCCGCGGGAGGCTCGGCGTCCGACGCCGTCCGTCAGGCCATGGGCAGTGACTGGTGTGCGCTGTTGTGGACCAAGGGACCTGACGCGATCGGCGCGACCTCCGCCGTACTCTGCCTTCTTGGCGGCATCATCGTGGTGGTCACGCGCGTGGCGAACTGGCGCATTCCCGCGGCCGTTGTGGGCACCGTGATGGTGGTGGGCGGGCTCCTGCACGCAGCTGCGCCTCAGGTTTTCATGCCGGTGCCATTCCAACTCATCGCCGGGGGGCTTCTCTACGGCGCCTTCTTCATGGCCACCGATCCCGTCTCCGGGCCGGTGTACAACGATGCGCGATGGGCCTACGGCGTCGGGATCGGGCTCCTGGTGCTGGTCATCAGAGCCCTCTCCGGCTTCCCCGAGGGCGTGATGTTCGCGATTCTCCTCATGAACCTGGTCGCGCCGCTGCTGGACCAGGGTAGCCGCTCGATGCGTGCCCGTCGGTGGCGCCGTGGATAGCCCGTTGCGCACCGTGCTGATGACCACGCTGGTCGCGGTGGTGTGCGCGGTCCTGCTGGTCGGGGTGCGCGGGGTCGTGAGCGCTTCGGTCGATCGCAACCTGCTCATCGATGAACAGCGCGCGGTGCTTGACGCGCTGGACGTCCGGGAGAGCGGCGTGGCGCTGGCCTGGGGTTCGGCAGCCGCCGTCGAAGACGCATTCGTTCGATTCGTGAGAAAGGATCGAGGCGCCGCCGGCATCGAGCAGGAGTTCGATGTCTTCACGTACATGGTCGGAAGCGAAACGAGGGGCGTCGCCATCCGGGTGTTCGGCCGGGGTCTATGGGGTGAGATCCGGGGATTCGTGGCCCTCGATCCCCGGCCGCCGGGAGCGGAGCGATGGCCGGTCCGCGGGCTGGTCATCTACCGCGATGAGGAAACCCCGGGCCTGGGAAAGCGCATGCGGGACGATGACTTCAAAGCCCGGTTCCGCACCGCCGCGGGGAAACTGGTCCCGGGGCTCCGCATCCTCAAGGGTGAGGGAAGCGCATCGGGACCGCTGGAGGTCGACGGCATCACTGCGGCGACCATCACCACCCAGGGTGTGCAGGGTCTGATCGATCGAGCCGTCGCCTGGTACGCCGGCGAGGCAGGGGTCGCTTCCGGGGAGAGTGCGCATGGCGGCTAGAGGCCTGGTTCGCAAGGGCGCGCTGACCGACAACCCCATCGTGTATCAGATCCTCGGGGTCTGCTCGGCCCTGGCGGTGACCAACCGCTTCGAGAACGCCCTTCTCATGGGAGTCTCGCTCACCTTCGTGGTCGCGGGAAGCAGCGCGTTGGTCTCTGCCCTCCGGCACATCATCCCCAAGCGCACGCGGATGATCCTCGAAATGCTCATCATCGCGACGTTCGTGATCATCGTCGATCTGGCTCTGAAGGCGTATGCATGGGAAGCGGCCAAGGTCATGGGGGCGTACGTGGCGCTGATCATCACCAATTGCATCGTCATGGGGCGCGCCGAGGCGTTTGCCATCGCCAATCCGGTGCGCGCCTCCTTCCTCGACGCCGTCGGCAACGGGCTCGGCTACACGTGGGTCCTTCTGGCGATCGCACTGGTTCGTGAGGTGCTGGGAACGGGCAAGATCTTGTTCACGACCCTTGCCCACGCCGAAGTCCCGGTGGTTCCCGCGGCGTTGATCAGGGCCATTGACGGGCAGTTTCCCCTGCTCCTGATCCTGCCGCCCGGGGCGTTTCTTGTGTTGGGCGTGCTCATCTGGATCGTCAAAGCCCTGCAGGGGCCGGGCCGGGAGGTCTGAGATGGCGCCACAGATCCATTGGCTCTTGGTGTTGTTCGCCGCGGTCTTCACGAACAACATCCTCCTCTCCTACTTCCTGGGGATGTGCTCGTTCCTGGCCGTGTCGCGCACCCTGAGCACGGCCTTCGGCCTCGGCCTCGCCGTGACGTTCGTCACCACGTTCACGTCCATCCTCAACTACGGCATCTACTACGGGCTTCTGGATCCGGCGACATCGCTGATCGGAATCGATCTCCGATTCCTCCAGTTCATCGTGTTCATCGTGGTCATCGCGGGGTTCGTGCAGCTTGTCGAGATGGTCATCGACAAATACTCCCCGGCCTTGTATCAGGCGTTGGGCATCTTCCTGCCGCTCATCACCGTCAACTGCGCCATTCTCGGCGTGTCGGTGTTCATGGTGATCCGCCGGTACACGTTCATGCAGGCCGCGGGCTACGGCCTGGGCAGCGGCCTCGGATGGTTCCTCGCCATCGTGCTCATCGCCGGCATCCGGCAACGGCTTCGATTCGCGAACACCCCTTGGCCCCTGAAAGGGGTCGGCATCACCATGATCATGACCGGGCTCATGGCCATGGCCTTCATGGGCCTGGCCGGAGTCGCCAGTCTGGGTTGAGGGCAGGGCTCGGGATGCAAGGTCCAGGGTGCAGGATTGTGGGTTCACTGTGGCCGCTGAAGGCGCTGAGCGCCGTCAGATATCTCAGGGTTGAGAGTACGAATCCCTCGCCCCAACCTGTCGCCACGCCGCTCTGCAGCGTGCCACACCCGGCGCAGAGCGCCGGGGCTGCAGCGGAAGACGCCGCATCGCCAACGAATGGACCACGTAGTCTCAAGCAAGGGTCCCGGGGTTCAACCCCCGCGGTCCGCAGTCCTCAGTTCCGGTCTGTAGTCTGCGCACTGCCGACTGCCGACTCTTCCCCGTTCATCCATTCGTCCATCCGTCCATCTTCTCCGTTCGACGTTCCATGGCCTCCCTTTCTCAAATGGAGGCCAGGAGGGATTCCGAGCTGCTCGCCCGCTCGGCCCTCCCGTCTGTCCCCGGACCTCGCCTCATGAGCAGTTGTAGATGACGGAATTCGCTGCGGCGGTTGCGGTGCTGGCCGGCGTCTCGGGCGTGCTGGCGTGGCTCCTGGTGCTGGCCGAAGGGAAG
>JALOPK010000371.1 GCA_025453925.1 Candidatus Eiseniibacteriota bacterium
GATCCGGCTCTGAAAGAGGGCGGGCTCAACAATCTCCGCGAGGCGGGGAAGAAGTTGAGGGGTGAGCCGGCGGGGAAACACCTCGGCTATGTCTTCTCGAACGCTTACGTCTTCAACACTCTCGAGTCGATGTGCTGCGCTCTCCTGGTGGAGCCCGGGGGTGACACTGCTCTGCTACGCGCGCAGGGGGGGATCCGTTCGACAATCGAGGAGTGGATACCGATCATCCTTGCCGCCCAGGAGCCGGACGGGTACTTCCAGACCTCCTTCACGCTGGGCGACAAACCGCGCTGGACGCTGAGGGGCGATCATGAAGGCTACGTGGCCGGGTACTTCCTTGAGGCGGCTATCGCCCACTACTATGCCACTGAAGGGAAGGACCGGAGATTGTATGATGCCGCGCGCAAGCTTGCCGATTGCTGGGAGAAAAATATCGGTCCTCCGCCCAAGAGGAGATGGTGGGATGGCCATGAGGAGATGGAGCAGGCATTGACCCGGTATGGACGGTTCATCGACGCCGTCGAGGGGAAGGGGCAAGGGACCCGATACATCGCCCTCGCGAAGTTTCTTCTGGACTCCCGGTCGGGCGGGGGTCAGTACGATCAAAGCCATGCCTTCCCGGTCAACCAGAAGGAAGCGGTCGGCCACGCCGTGCGTGCCGTGTACCTCTACTCCGCGATGACCGACATCGCCATCCTCACAGGCGCACCAGCGTACCGCCTCGCCGTGGATGCGCTGTGGGACAATCTCGTCGAAAAGAAGATGTACGTTACCGGCGGCGTGGGAAGTGGCGAAACGGCCGAAGGCTACGGCGACAACTACTCGCTCCCCCTGAACGCGTACTGTGAGTCGTGCGCGAACTGCGGCATGCTCTTCTGGCAGCAGAAGATGGTGCTCCTCCACGGTGACGGACGGTACGCAGACCTGATGGAACTGGTGCTGTATAACGGAGTCCTCGGCTCGCTCGATCTGGCGGGAGAAAACTTCACCTACACAAATTCGATGGACGAATGGCAGGCCCGGTACAGATGGCATGTCTGTCCGTGCTGCGTGGGTAACATTCCCAGGACCCTCCTGCAGCTGCCGGGCTGGACGTATGCCACGGCAGACAGCGAGGTGGCCGTGAACCTGTTCGTCGGCAGCTCGGTGGTTCTCGCGGATGTCGCGGGATCGAGCCTCGAGATCGTTCAGACAACGGACTATCCGTGGGATGGAAAGGTCACCATCACGGTCAATCCGGCGGCCGACGCACGGTTCACCCTGATGATCAGGGTGCCTGACCGGAGCGTGAGCGGCTGCTACTCCGACTCCCCGGAGGCAAACGGGCTCCGCGCTCTTTCACTCAACGGCAGGCCGGTGGCCCCTGTCATCGAACGGGGGTATGCCCGGATCGCCCGCAGGTGGAAAAAGGGAGACACCGTCACGCTGGAGCTTCCGATGGTTGCGAGGAAGGTGAAAGCGTCCGATTCCGTGGAGGCCACGAGAGGCCGCGTCGCGCTCCAGTACGGTCCGCTGGTGTACAACATCGAGAACGTGGATCATCAGAATCGGGATGTGAGCAGGCTGGTTCTTCCGCCTTCCTCCACATTGCGCGCATCGTGGGAACCCTCGTTGCTGGGAGGGTGCGTGACCGTCACGAGCACGCTTGCCGACGGCACACCCATGACGGCCGTGCCAAATTTCCTCCGCAACAACAGGGGAGGGCGGACGCTCGTCTGGATCCGGGACCGTGAGCCGGCGCTCATCAGCCCCATCGCGTACAATGCGACGCCGTCCAGTTCGTTCTGCTCGTCGTGGGAGTCGGTCTACGGTCTGAATGACCAGGTGGAGCCGAAGACATCGGCCGACCGGCGCGGGATGGTCTATGGCAACTGGGATCGCACGACGCCGGAGTGGGTGCAGTACGATTTCGACAGGCCGTACACGGTTGGCAGCACCGGCATCTACTGGTTTTCTGATGGCGAGGGCCTCGCCGCCCCTTCCGCGTGGTCGATGCAGTACTGGGACGGATCGGCGTGGGCGGACCTACAGAACCCCTCGGGGTACGGGGTTGCCCTGGATCGGTGGAACCTTTGCTCCTTCACTCCTGTGACGACCGCCAGGGTGCGTGTGACGGTCGTCCCCGGAAAAGGGTCGACCGCCATCGCAGAGTGGAAAGTGCAGTAACGTTTGACTATCCCCATCGCGTGCCGTATCATACTGCCGTGCTTTTCTTCCCTGCCGTCCGGGCATGCGTGTCGGCGTACGTTCCCCGCATTCGGCAGCACGGCCCCACGTATATCCACCGACGAATCGAAAGAGGCGCTCGATGCTGGCTGTCCGCCTGCACGGACCGCGTGATCTGCGGGTTGACGAGATCCCCGACCCGGGTCGTCCCCGCGAGGGCGAGGTTCTCCTGCGAGTCAGGGCAGTAGGGATATGCGGGAGCGACCTGCATACGTATCGCGACCCGGGGCACCTGATCGGCATTCAGAAGAGTCCGTTGATTCCCGGGCACGAGTTCGCCGGAGTCATTGAAGAAGTCGGACCCGGTGTTGTGGACGGGGCGGGACGGCGGCTGAATGCTGGTGACCGCGTAGCCGTGGATCCCGCGCAGTCGTGCGGGCAGTGCGAGATGTGCGCGGCGGGCCACCCGAATCTCTGCCTTCATCTGCACTTCTGCAGTCAGTTTCCCGACCAGGGGGCGTTGTGCGAGCGGATGATCGTCCCGGCGCGGACCTGCTTCCTCCTGCCCGGCGACATCGATGATGCGTCGGCCGCGATGCTGGAACCGCTCGGCGTCGCCATCCATGCCGTCAATCTCTCCCATGTCAGACCGAAGGATACCATCTCGATTCACGGGACCGGGCCGATCGGCCTGCTGATCCTCCAGGTGGCGAGACTGCGCGGGGCGGGGGAGGTGTTCGTTTCCGAACGCCATCCCTGGCGGCTGAAGCTCGCCGAGCGCATGGGCGGGGTCCCACTCGACCCTGCCGCAGGGCCGCCTGCAGAGCAGGTCATGAATCTAACGAAGGGGAGGGGAGTGGATCTGGCCATCGAAGCCGGGTGGGCAGGGGAGCTTGTCCAGGAAGCGGCGGATGCCGTTCGCCCTGGTGCTCGCGTGGTCCTCGTCGGCATCCCTGAGGACGACCGGCTGACCGTCAGCCACGCGACGGCGCGGAGAAAAGGGCTGACGCTCGTCCTCTGCCGGCGGATGAAGCACACATATCCGGAGGCGTGCGAACTCGTCAGGAGCGGCTCTCTGGATGTACGATCGCTTGTTTCGCATCGCTTTCTCCTGAGCCAGGCACCGGAGGCGTTCGCCCTGAATGACCGCTATGAGAGAGACGTGGTGAAGGTCATCATCGACAACGAGTGAACCGGGCCATCAGTCCCCATGAGATTGGAGGAGTACGTGAACTACCGGACCCGCTTGATACGCGCCATGGCTGCTGCGGCTGCCCTGCTGATCGGTTCCGCTGCGTCTGCCACAGAGTTGCACGTTTCCGTGGGGGGTGCCGACGCCAACGATGGATCGTCGCAGCGTCCCTTCAGGACGATCTCCGCCGCAGCCCGGGTCGCCCGACCGGGCGATGTCATCACGGTGCATGAAGGGGTCTACCGGGAGCGCATCACCCCACCTCGCGGCGGGGAATCCGACCTGAAGCGCATCGTCTATCAGGCTGCCCCCGGGGAGAAGGTCGAGATCAAGGGATCCGAGGTTCTCAGGGAGTGGGTGAGGGTGCAGGGGGAT
>JALOPK010000065.1 GCA_025453925.1 Candidatus Eiseniibacteriota bacterium
GCTACGGCGTGTACGGCCAGGCCGGCAGCACCTCAGGGTATGGCGTGTACTTCTCCGGCGGCCTCGCCGGGACCGGCACCAAGAGCTGCGTAGTCAAGACCTCAAGAGGGCCGACCCTCATGTACTGCCAGGAGAGCCCGGAGAACTGGTTCGAGGATTTCGGTCGCGGGCGGCTGTCAGAGGGCCGGGCCCACGTAGAGCTTGATCCGCTCTTTCTCGAGACGGTGACTATCGACGACGCCAACCCCATGATGGTCTTCGTGCAGCTCCATGACGAGACCTCCCATGGTGTTGCGGTGAAGAAGGGCGCCACGGGCTTTGACGTGGTCGAGTTGGAGCAGGGCACGACCAGCGGCACGTTCGACTACCGTGTGGTGGCGAAGCGGCAAGGGTTCGAAGCGAAGCGCCTGGATACCTGCGAGGCGGCTCGAACCGACTGCTACCTATATCCCGAGGCGCGCGCCAAGACGATAGGAGAACAACAGAGCCCGGAGTAGGGCCTCAGGGGGTCAGCGCCGCTACGGAGCGCCGTGGTGGGGTCTGACGTGTAGGTCGGACCCTCGAATGGGCGACACGCCATGGTGCCGGCAGAGATTGATGAGCGCCTGGTTACACCGACGGTTGCACCGAGCGTTGAGCTATCGGCTCGGAGTGGATGCAGATGCGACGCATGGTCACGGGTCATGGCCTGCTCCCGAACCTGGTTCGCCGGCGGAGCGAGGAGGTGTGAAAGCCTCTGTTGAAGTCGGGTAAGAACGCAACGCGTATGTTCCGAGCCTCCGTCTTGTCCTCAGTGACGCGCGTGCTTCAGAAACGTCCCTCCCCGGTATTCCTCGAAGGCGGTGGCCAGTTCCTCCTGCGTGTTCATGACGATGGGGCCGCCCCAGGCGATGGGCTCGTTGAGGGGACGTCCTGAGATGAGGAGGAAGTCCACCGGGTCATGTGGCGCCGCCACGTTGACCCGATCGCCGTGGCCCAGGAGAACCATTCTGCCGGCTTCAACGGGCTTCCCGGAGGTTGAGCCGAATACGGCCTCTCCCTCGAACACGTAGCCGAAGACGGTGTCGTTGGCAGGCAGTTCGTACGCAAAGGAGGCCCCTCGGTCGAGGTGAACATCGAAGTAGGTGCAGGGCACGATGAGTTCGGTGGCCGGTCCCGTGATCTCTCCAAGGCGGCCGGCGACTACCTTTACGTGGGCGCCCTGGGGTGTGGTGACAGCGGGCACCTGTGATGCCTCGATCCCTCGATATCGTGGCGCCATCATCTTGTGCGACGCCGGGAGGTTCACCCAGAGCTGGAACCCCTGCATCGCTCCTTCGCAGGCGTGCGGCATCTCCTGGTGAACGATGCCGCTGCCGGCCGTCATCCACTGGACATCGCCCGATCGGATCACCCCCTTGTTCCCCATGCTGTCTCCGTGTTCCACGCTCCCGTTGAGCATATACGTGACTGTCTCGATCCCCCGATGCGGATGCCATGGGAAGCCGGCCATGTAATCCTGGGGATTGGCCGAGCCGAAGTGATCCAGAAGGAGAAACGGATCGAGCAACGGCCTGTCATGGAAGCCGAAGACCCGCTTCAGGCGTACGCCAGCCCCCTCCATGGTCGGCTGGGCATCGAATACTCGCGTCACGGTTCTGTCTTGCATGAGTGTCTCCCTTCGGGTGCTCGGCGGTTCGCCTCGACATGAAGCAAGGATGCTGCCGTGCCTCGCACGGTTCCGTTCCGCGTTCACGTGTCGCCCCGAGAATGTGCCCGCGCCATAACTCTGGGATGCCCGGCGCGTCGAGCCGTCTCACCGCACATGGTGCAGGGCCAGGCGAGGTGTTGCTCTTGACTTGGCGGATCTCCGTGGTAGCGTCAGGAGCTTCAAAGACGGCCCGCCGCCGCGCGAGGCGTGAAGATGGAGGATCATGATGCCCGATTTTCGAATAGGTGAACATCCCATACTGACTGTGCCGGAGAGGCCCCTGGTGCCGTTCTTCTGGGAAGGGCGGGAGTTGGCGGCCCGTGAAGGCGAGATGATCTCGTCGGCGTTGTTCGCGAATGGCATCAGAGTCTTCGGCCACCACACGAAGGATGGCGCACCCCTAGGCATCTTCTGCGCTAACGGGCAGTGCGCGCAGTGTTCGGTCATCGCGGATGGTCTGGCGGTCAAGTCGTGCATGGTACCGGTCACCCCGGGGATGCGCGTCGAGCCCATGGATGCGAAGCCCGGATTGCCTGCATCGCCCCGGGAGTTGGCGTTTCACCCCATCGAGACGGTGGAGGTGGAGTGCCTGATCCTGGGGGGAGGCCCCGCGGGGCTCTCGGCAGCCGTGGAACTGGGCAAGGCAGGCGTCAACGTGCTCATCGTCGACGACAAGAACGCCCTGGGTGGCAAGCTCGTGTTGCAGACCCACAAGTTCTTCGGTTCCATCGAGGCATGCTACGCCGGCACCCGGGGCATCGACATCGCCCAGCGTCTGGAGAAGGAAGTCCGTGGGTTCGAGAGCATTCGCGTATGGACCAACTCCGTTGCGCTGGCGGTGTTTGCGGATCGGAAGGTCGGTGTACTCCGCGAGGGCCACTACGTTGTGGCACACCCTCAGGTGCTCCTGGTGGCGACCGGAGCGAGGGAGAAGTCGCTGGTGTTCAAGGGCAACAGCTTACCCGGAGTCTATGGCGCAGGTGCGTTTCAGACTCTGGTCAATCGTGATCTCGTGCGGCCCACGGAGCGTCTGTTCGTCATCGGTGGCGGCAACGTAGGATTGATCGCCGCGTACCATGCGCTCCAGGCAGGCATCGAAGTGGTCGGTCTCTGCGAAGCGCTACCGGAATGCGGCGGCTACAAGGTGCACAAAGACAAACTGCACCGCATGGGAGTGCCCATCTACACTTCTCACAGTGTCGTGTCGGCGAACGGCTGCAAGGAGGTCGAGTCGGTCACCATCGCGCGGCTGGATCCCTCGTGGCGGCCGATCCCGGGCACAGAGAAGACCTTCGCCTGCGATACCATCCTCGTGGCGGTGGGGCTGGACCCATGCGATGAGTTTCTCAGCAAGGCCAAGGAATACGGGCTTCCCGTCTACGGCGCCGGCGATGCCGAGGAGATCGCGGAAGCCTCCGCCGCCATGTTCACCGGCAAGATCCGCGGGCTCCAGATCGCCAAGGCCCTGGGGCGCGATGTGGGGGAGGTGCCGCCGGAGTGGCACAAAACCGCCGAGATCCTCAAGTCCCGGCCCGGCGCCACGGTCACCGAGGAGACACCGGCGGAGCGTAGCGGCGTCTTTCCGGTGTTCCACTGCAGCCAGGAGATCCCCTGCAATCCCTGCACTTCCATCTGCCCGCAGCATGCGATCCGGATCGAGGGAGACGAGATCCTGGGGCTGCCGACCTTTGTGGCCGAAGACTGCATCGCGTGCGAGCAGTGCGTGGCCATCTGCCCGGGCCTCGCCGTTACCCTGGTCGACTACCGCAAGGGCGCCGATGAGGCAACCGTCACCATTCCGTTCGAGTTCACCCGTGAGCGGATCAAGGAAGGCGACGTGGTCACTGTGCTGGACACCGATGGCAATGTGCTGGGCAATGTGCCCGTCACCAAGGTGCGCGAGCCGAAATTCGCCGACCACGCCCTGATGGTGCGTGTGAAAGCACCGGCGGAAATCGCGACGTTGATCGCGGGCATCCGCGTGCAGGAGCAGTGGGTCGGAGAGGCGATGGAGGAGAAGGTGGAGCGCATCGAGGATGACGAGGTGGTGTGCCGGTGCGAGCGGGTCACCGCCGGCGAGATCCGCGCCTTGATCCGCACCGGCCTGCGGGATCTAAACGAGCTGAAGGCCCTCACACGCGCGGGTATGGGCGCCTGCGGCGGAAAGACCTGCCCCAACCTCATCAAACGGCTGTTCAGGGAGGAGGGCGTGCCGGCGGCCGAAGTCGCCGAGCTCACCCAGCGCCCGCTCATCATGGAGGTTCCCCTCGGGGCCTTTGCCGGCGTCGTTACGGGAATTGGTCCGGCCAAGGATGTGCCCCCGATCCACACGGTGTCTGCCCACGAAGGAGGCGTCTGATGGCCACCGCGGTCTATGATGCCATCGTTGTAGGCGCCGGTTCGGTCGGCATGCCTGGGGCAGTGTCACTGGCGGAGAAGGGTTTGAAGGTGCTCGTAATCGACCAGTTCGCCAGTCCCGGGCAGGGCAGCAACAAGTGCGCCATCGGGGGCATCCGCGCAACCCACTCGGCCCCTGCCAAGATCAAGCTCTGTCTGGAGTCGCTTCGCGTGTTCTCCACGTGGGAGCAGACTCACGGCGACAATATCGAGTGGTTCCAGGGCGGGTATTGCTTCGTCGCATACCGGGAGCATGAAGAACAGGTGCTCAAAGGGCTCTTGAAGACCCAGCAGGCGCACGGCCTCAATATCGACTGGTACGACGCGAAGAGCCTGCGGGAGATCGTTCCCGGTCTGAATCCGGCCGATCTGCGCGGGGGAACCTACTCGCCTGAAGACGGGTCGGCCTCACCCATGCTGTCGTGTCTCGCCTTCTACAGGCTCGCCCGGGAATGCGGGGTTGAATTTCGATTCGGTGAGAGAGTGACCGGGATCATGCGGCGCAAGAGCACGGTCATCGGCGTGCGGACCGACAAGGGTGGCTATGCCACGGAGACCGTGATCAATGCCGCAGGGGCCTGGGCCCGCTCAGTCGCCCATGCCGGCGGGTTGGATGTGCCGGTCCATCCCGACAGCCACGAGGCAGGGATCACCGAGCCCGTCGCGCCCTTCCTGCGGCCTATGATGGTCGATATCCGGCCCGCACCCGGCTCGCACAACTACTATTTCTGCCAGCACAAGCCGGGGCAGATCATCTTCTGCATCACGCCCGATCCGCCCATCGTCGGCACCGATCGCCGGGAGACCTCGACGTTCCTGCCCATGGTTGCGCGCCGCATGGTGGACCTGATGCCCGATCTCGCCAATCTCAAAGTACGCCGGACGTGGCGCGGTCTCTATCCCATGACGCCCGATGGTTCACCGATTCTTGGCAGATCCCAGACGCTCCAGGGCTATGTACATGCCGAAGGCATGTGCGGACAGGGGTACATGCTCGGCCCCGGTGTCGGGGCGCTGGCGGCCCGGCTCGTCATCGGGCAGCTCGACGAAGGCGATGCACGGGTACTGGAGGAACTCTCGCCGTCACGCAAATTCGGAGGGGTCGAAGCGTTGAAGTAGCCACGCGGAACGATTGGCGTGCAGGGTCTTCCCTGTGGCCCGGGTCGTGTCGTGACCAGTGTCGGAATTCGCCGCTAGCCGTCTTCGTCCTGAATGATCCGGCCTCCCCCGGAGGACTTCGCTCGGTACAGGTTCTGGTCGGCGCGGGCGAACAGAGACGCCCACGACTCCTCGTCGCGAAGCAGCGTGAGCCCGATGCTGGCGTGCACGGGCGCCGCCAGATGGGGAAGGGCCTGGGGCGCGGCCAGCAGTGCCGCCAGGATGTGGTGTCCCCTTCGCAAGGCATCCTCAGGGCCCAGACTGGGCATAAGAACGAGGAACTCGTCGCCCCCAATTCGAAAGGGGAGATCGGTCTGCCGGACGGCCGTCTTGAGGATCTGCGCCACCTCGCGGAGCACGGCATCGCCAAGCTGATGCCCATGCCGGTCATTGACATCCTTGAACCGGTCAAGATCAAGCAGGAGAACTGCCAGGCCGGTGCGTCCCTCGTACGCGCGGCGGAGTATCGTTCCAATCTGCATGTCGAGGCAGCGGCGGTTGTAGAGCCCGGTGAGCCCGTCGGTCTGGGCCCGCAGTTCGGCGATGTCGAGTTCCTGCCGCATCCGCCGGAGGAAGTCAAGGCTCTGTTCTAGATCGAGGTTCCGACGCTGGAGATCGGCGATGAGCTGCTGCTCGGATTCCACGAGGTAGGCGCACGTCTGAACTAGAAGCACCGCCAGGAGCCCCGGCCGGTTGGCCAGCAGTTCATCGAATGCCGTCTGATCAAGCATTCGGAGGATCGCGTCGGTCACCGCGACCGCCGTCGCCGTTCTGGGGCGGCTCCCCGTGAGAAGCGCCAGCTCGCCGAAGAACCCCCCGGGGCCGAGGTTCTTGCCCGGCTTGCCGTGCTCGAAGACGAGCCCAATCTCGCCACGCTCCACGATGTACATGGCATCTCCGGGCTCCGCCTGATGGAAGACCACCGAACCCTTGGAGAACCCCACGGACCGCCCGAAGCTCGAGAGTTCAACCACGAGCTCGGGGGTGAGTGTCGCGCGCGGGGTGCGCTCGATGGCGGTCGCCTGATCAGAGTCCACGATCTCTCCCATTCCGGTCGGCGCGGTTCGGGATGCCCCGGCAGGGCATGAGCGGGTTTCGGTTCGAACACGGCCGGAATATTGCGATTCGCCACCTGAGGGGCAAACCCCCGCGCCTCGAGCGCAGCAGATCGACACGATCGACGGATTCCGTGGCGACTCCACGATGTGCGGCGACGTGACCGACCTTGCACGGCTTCGATGACCCACGTGAAGTCTCTCGGAGGACCGACACTGCGGTCAGCGCGTGGACCAAGGGCGTCACGCCGCGTCGACTCTGGCGGCGTGAGGTCCTGCGGACGTGGCGATCGATTCTTCGACTGGATTGCTTCGTCCTCGAACGGACTCGCAATGACCATCGTGCACGCACGGCACCCTTTGCTCTATGTCGGATGTCGAGGTGGCAGTAGTACTCCATGAACTATCTTGACAAAGACTAGTCTAAGATGTATTATTATCACATGTAGTATTCGCATTCGGAGTACTCCGCTCACCTCATGGGTCGAGATCGCTCGGCGCGGAGACTCGGGAGGACCACGGATATGTCGCAGTTGAGGAAGAACGAACTTGCCGCCCTGGGCCTGGTGAACCGCGTGCCGATGCACGGATACGGGCTCGCACAGGCTATCCAGCACATGGGGCTGGAGCACTGGACCACCGTGTCGCGGTCATCGATCTACGCCGCGCTACGGAGGCTGGCCCGCGAGGGAGCAGTATCCATCAGCCACGAGCGCGAAGGCGGCGCGCCGGAGAGGACGATCTACCACATCACACCCGTGGGTCGGGAGATGCTCCACGAGATCCTGAGGGAAGCCCTTGCCTACGTCGGGCCGGAAGACCGGTACTTCTACTTAGGCGTGGCGTTCGGGGACGCTCTTCCCGCGTGGGAGGTCACCCGCCTCATCGAAGCACGGCTGACACGGCTCCAGCGGGATGTCGCCGAGGAGAAGCAGGACTGCACCCGTCTCGCCGAAGCGGCCCCCCGTCCCAATCAGTTCACCATCATGAGCCGTGGCGGGGTGCGCCACTTCGAGGTGGAGATCGATATCTGCGCAGAGCTCATTGACCTGTATCGACATCGCGAGGACCAATCGTCCGACGGCGACAGTGGCCGTCAGGGAGGCGGCAATGGCTAGTCAGAGCCCCGGCCCCGAGCGGGCCCTCATGGGGTCGAGAGTAAGCTGCTTCGTGGTTTCCCTTGTCCTGCTGGGCAGCACCAATGGTCTGCAGGCCGATGCTCGCTCGGCACCCGACCGGGCCGTTGCGCCCACGGTCAAGGCCGCGATTCTCACGCTTCCCGACGCCGTTGGCCGCGCCCTGACGCACAACCATGGCCTCGCGGCGGCTCGAGCCGGCTACCGTGCGGCGACGTGGGCCCACCGGCAGGCGAAGGCAAACCTGTTCCCCTCGATATCGCTGGAATCCAACTACACGAGACTCGACGATGAAACCGTTGCTCGAGCCAACGCGTTCGGCCGGGAGATCACCATGTTCTTCCCCGACAGCTCAGGCACGCTGCAGCCCTTCACCATCGAGATCCCCCAGACCGTGTTCCGCAACGGCTATCAGACGTCGGTGAACGCGCAGATGCTCATGCTCAATCCGGCGGTCTGGAACGGAGTGGCCCTGGCGGGGGCGGCCAAGGGGCTTGCCGGGGGCCAGATGGATGCCGCCCTGCACTCGACGGTTCACCAGACGTTGCGCGCCTATCTGGAACTGGTCAAGATGCAAGCGCTGACCCGGCTCCAGGAGCAATTCGTCGCGCAGGCCGCGCGCAACCTGGCGCAGGCCCAACGGCTGGCAGACGTCGGACGCTATGGTGAGGCCGATGTGCTGCGCTGGGAGGTGGAGGTTGCCCAACAGGAGGGCATGCTCATTGACGCCCGTCGCGGCCTTCGGCTCGCATCCCTCACCCTGGAGAACCTGATCGGTTTGGATCCCGTCGGACGCGCAGAAGCCGACAGCACGCTGCCGGACGCCTTGGTCGCCACCATCGACCACTACCGGAGCCTCGATCCGCGGGCATGGGAGGAGTTCCTGGGGCGCAACCTCGACGGAGTCATTGCTTCCCACCCCCAGCTTAAGGTGCTTGCGGAGACCGAACGGCTCTCGAGGCGGGAGCACCGGCAGAGCCTGACCTCGTTCATGCCGAGCGTGACCGTGGCCGGATCCTATGGGTGGCAGAACAACGAGACCGCCGGGTTGGACGGGGAGAAGACCTGGGCCGTTACCGCAGCGGTCAGTGTCCCGATCTTCACCAGCTTCTCCAACTACTCGGGGCACAAGGCCACCAAGTTCAAGCTGCGTCAAACGCAGGAATCGCTGCGCGATGCACGGCGCGGCCTGCTTCTGGCTGCCGAGACCGCCAGGACCGCGGTGCAGAGCACGGGGGCGCGTCTGACCCTGGCCGAGAAGAGCCTGGCAAGTGCGCGCCGGGGCCATGAGATCCAGCAGAACCGATTCGCGCTGGGGCGGTTGAGCAATCTCGAATGGATCGATGCGAATCTGGCGCTTCGCTCGGCTGAGCAGGGATACCACACGAGCTACTACGATCTCGTCCTCGCCATCGCCGACTATCACCAGGCGACCGGCGAGATTCTCGCGCTTCTGGAGGAGTGACATCACATGCGACGGACAACAGCAATCACGCAACTCGGTGCAGTAGTCGGCACAGCTATGGTCCTTCTCGGGAGCGACGGGTGCCGGAGGCCGGTCACCCAAGCGGATGCTCCTGCGGTGGTGCCCGTTGAGGTCATCGAAGTCGCACCGGCATCACTGGAGGAGACCACGGTCCTCACCGGCGTCTTGGACGCCATCCGGGGAGTCGACGTGGTGTCCGAGGTATCGGGCAGAATCGAGACGATGCACCGCGATGTGGGACACACGGTGCGGGCCGGCGAGGCGCTGGCATCGCTGGACAAGAAGGTCCTGCGCGAGACCCTGAACCAGGTCGAGGCCGCGCTGATGGCTGCCGAGGCGCGATACCTTCTGGCGCAAGACGATCTCGGGCGAGACTCGACCCTTTTCGCCACGGGCGACATCGCCCAGGCAGTTCTCGACGGCAGCGTGATGGCCACCACCGCCGCACTTGCGGATCTCAAGGCGGCCCGGGCGGCCCGGGAATTGGCGGCGAGGAGTCTCAGCGAGGCCGACATCCGTGCGCCGTTTTCGGGGGTGGTCGCGCGTAGGCACTACGACGTCGGCAGCTATGTCGCCCCGGGAATGCCCGTCTTCCGCGTCGTTGCAATCGATTCCCTGCGGCTGCTGCTGAACGTGGCGCAGCGCCATGTCGGGCGCCTCGCGCCGGGCGGCATGGTTTCCATGATCGCCGAAGCCCTCGGTGAACAGCGAATCATGGGCCGCATCCGGTCAATCGGGCCCGAGGCCGATGCCCAGACGAGAACCTTCCCCGTGGAGGTCGTGGTGGCGAATCCCCCCGGCGCGCCCCTGCGCAGCGGTCTGGTGGTGAATGCCACCTTAGTGCTCGGAGCATTGGGAGAACGCGTCTCGGTGCCTCGGGAGACCGTCATCCGTCGCACGGGCGGGCACTACGTGTTCGTCGTGGCCGACTCCCTTGCTGTGCAGCGTCTCGTGACCCTGGGCCCTCTGGTCGGTGACCGGTATGTCATCGAGAAGGGTCTCGATCCCGGCGATCGGGTGGTCACGTCCGGCGCGCAGAACCTGCAGGACACCACCCGTGTCACCATCGAGGGCGCCAGGGCGAATGCGCCTTCCGGGGAGGCCGCCCAATGAGCTTCTCCACCGCCCGTTTCTCGGTTCACCAGCCGGTGCTGGTCAACCTGCTGATGATCGGCATCATCGTGGGGGGACTCTTCGCTCTCTTCTCGATGCCCCAGGAACTTAACCCGAACATCAGTTTCAACTGGGTGTTCGTGACCATCCCGTACCCGGGCGCTTCTCCCCAGGAATCAGAAGACCTCGTCGCGATCCCGGTCGAGAAGGAACTCGACAAGATCGACAAGGTGAGTGAGATCAGCACCACTGCCGGCGAGAGCTTCGCGTTTTTCCTGGTGAAGTTCGAAGAGATGTCGTCGTCCGACTTCACCGCCAAGATGCAGGAAGTGCGCCTCGCCATCGACAAGGCGATCATACCGGACGAAACCGAAGACCCAATCGTCGAGGACTTCGGCTCCGATGACTTCGTTCCCGTCTTCTCCGCGGCGATCACGTATGCCGACAACCGGGAGGTCGCGGCGGCAGTGGCGGACGATATCGTCGACCAGATCGAACGGATACCCGACGTGGCCAAGATCCAAGTGTCGGGCCTGGAGGATCGCGAGATCTGGGTCGAAGTGGATCCCCTCAAGCTCAATGCCCACCATCTGACCCTGGGTTCGGTCGTGCGGGCGCTTGCCACCAGGAACGTGAACCTCCCTGGCGGGACTATCGAGGTCGGTCGGTCGGAGTTCCAGGTGCGCGCCCTGGGCAGGTTCACCTCTCCTGACGAGATCAGCCGGCTCGTACTCAGGTCCGAACCCGACGGCCGCATGGTTCGCCTCGAGGACGTCGCCGGAGTACGGATGACCAGGGCAGAGAACTCGGTACTCTCCCGAATCGATGGACAACCCTCGATGACTATTTCGGTCTCGAAGAAGGCCGGCGGTTCGACCTTCGCGATCGTCGGTCAGATCAAGCAGACGCTCGCCCAATACCGGGAACGGATGCCCCAGGGGATCGACTTCATCACCACCATCGACACGACCCGGCACATCAGGGATATCCTCGGCGTGCTCCGCAACAATGCGATCTTCGGGCTGATCATCATCTTCGGGCTCCTGTGGGCGTTTCTCGGCAAGAGCAACGCGCTGCTGGCGAGTCTCGGCATCCCGATCTCGTTTCTCGTGGCCTTCATTCTCATGTGGCTGACCGGCCAGACGATCAACGGATCCAGCGTCTTCGGCATGATCATCGTCCTTGGTATTCTGGTTGATGACGCGATCGTGGTTCTGGAGAACATCCATCGCTTCCGCCAGCAGGGTGTGCCCCTGCGGGACGCGGTCATACGGGGAACCGAGGAGGTGCTTCCGCCCGTCACCTCGGGAATCCTGACCACGGTGGCGGCGTTCGTGCCGCTCATGCTCATCCCGGGGATCATGGGCAAGTTCATGCGGGTGATTCCGATCGTGGTCAGTCTCTCGCTGATCGCGTCGTTGTTCGAGGCGAGCATAATGCTGCCCTCGCATGTACACGACTGGACGCGCAAATCCACGCGCCACCAGCGCCCGGAATTCCGCTTCTACGTGTGGCTGAAGGCTCGATACGAGCGGCTGCTCACACGGCTCCTCTGTCGCCGGTATCTTGTGGTCGGCGCCGTCGTCTTGCTCCTGCTCGTCTCCATCGGGCTCATTCCGCTGGTCGGGGTCCAGATGTTCGGCAGCGAGGACCTCGACTTCTTCAGAGTGCTGGTGAAACTCCCAGAAGGGACCTCGCTGGAAGAAACCGACCGGGTCATAAGCAAGATCGAATCTGAAGCCCTCTCTCTCCCCGAAGCGGAGCTGGCCTATGTCGAGGCCAACAGCGGGCTCTACCAGGGCAACAGTGAGTGGACCATCCGGAAGAACGTCGGACAGGTGATCGTCAATCTCGTTGATCGCCACGACAGGGATCGCACCATCGACGAGGTCATCGCCGACCTGCGCGAGCGGATCACCGGGGTCGCCGGCATTTCCTCTCTGGAGTTCGAGCTCCCGACCAGCGGCCCGCCGACCTCGAAGCCGGTCAGCGTGCGGGTGACGGGGAAGTACTTTGAGGAACTCCGCGGCGCCGCCGACGAGCTCGAGGCGGTCCTGGCCGGCACGGACGGGGTCTTCGATATCGCCGATGACTTCCCGGCGGGCAAACAGGAAGTCCGCATCGCCATCAACGAGGAGCAGGCCGCCCTGCGCGGTCTGACGGTGCAGGAGATCGCGATGGAAGTCCGAACGGCCCTCTCGGGGCTCACCGCAACCACGTACCGTGACGGCGACGAGGATGTCGACGTGGTCGTCAAGTTGCCGGATTCCGCGCGAAACACCCTTGAAGAGATTCTTGCCCTTCGGATGAGCACCTACACGGGCTCCACGATACCTCTGGCGGACGTCGCCGAGTTCTCGGTGCATGCAACGGTGACGGAGATCCATCGGCGTGACCTTGCCCGCACGCTCATCGTCGGCGCCGACATCGACAAGTCGAAGACGACGGTTGACAAGGTGATGCGCCAACTCACGCCTCACTTCACGCGCATCGCCAACCGCTACGAGGAGGTCCAGTTCGAGATCGGCGGCGAGTTCGAGGAGTTCACGGAAGCGTTTCAGGACATGGTGAAGCTCTTCGCGATCGGGGTCATCCTGATCTACCTGATCCTTGGGACGCA
>JALOPK010000372.1 GCA_025453925.1 Candidatus Eiseniibacteriota bacterium
GAGGGTGAGGAGCGAACCGAAGAGCATAATCCTGCCGTAGTCCGCCTCGAGGAGGATGAGACGTGCATACTCAACGCCCTGCTGCGGACCGTGGATGCGGCCGAACACCGAAGGGAGCATCAGACCCATCGGCAGCAGGAAGACCGCCCACACCGCGGCGCTCAACCATATCGCATTCCAGGCGTACTTCGGGGCTTCCTGCGACCTCCCGGCCCCGAAGTTCTGGCTCACGTAGGTGTTCACCACCGACACAAATCCCATAAAGGTCGCGATGGGCGTGAAGGCCCAGATCCCGCCATTCCCCTGGGCCGCCACCTCCAGGGGACCGACCTGGCCGACCATGAGCTTGTCTACGAACTGCATCACCGTATGACTCGTCATGGTGATCACGGTGGGCCACGCGATGGACCATACTTCGGCCAGCGGCTTCTGCGGGCGCGCGGGGGCGTATGTGCCGGCTGCCGAAGGATCTGGCATGGCGGATTCGCTTTCGCGGAGGGGCTCCTGTTGCCGGGCGGACGCGCCCCGGTCGGCAGGCGGGCGTTGTGAAGAAGAAGGCACAAGATAGCGTGTGGTGACGCAGACCGCACGCCCACGCGCGTGGGTGGGAGCGCGTCGGTGACTCACGGGAGGCACGCCGGGTTGCCTTCGCCGCAACAGTGACCGCTTTTTCTTCGCTTATCCCTCGGTTGTGCCCTCATCGCCAGGACGCGCCGACCCCTGGCGACCCCTTGGAGTGCGACGGGCCCCCGCCTTTGCTTGCAGGGGCCACGCTCCCGCCATCCCATGCGCCGGCAGACCGGCGCAGTCCACGCCGTGCCGTGCTCCACTTGCCGGACGAGATCGCGGGGGTTCCGCGGGAACGACCGCACCGGCGAATCCGGGGCTTCTCGCGCCGGCGTTGACAGTCGGCAGCCGTTTGACATTGCGGAGCGGGTGCGCTATCTGAGGCGGATGCGGAGTCGGGGAGCGGCGGGTCCCCTCGTGAGTCATGGGAGGTATGGAGGCGCTGTGCGGAAAGCGACACGCGGATTCCTGGCTAATTCGACGCTGTTGCTCGTTGCCATTGCGGTCTCGCTCGGCATCCTCGAGTGTGGTTCCCCGCTCCTCCATCGGGCCATCACGGGGCGGTGCTTTGATCGGGAGGAGGCGTTGGGCGCGGTTGGCGCCGCGTGGCAGTTTCCCCCGGCGGAGACCACCGTCGCCGACATCGGGATGACCTACGAGCACGTGCTCCATCCCTATGTTGGCTTCGTCGGCTACCACAGCCCCACCCAGCTCCAGGGCGGGCCGCACTATGTCAACAGCTACGGCTTCAACGGTCTCGACCCTGTCCAGAAGCGAAGTGCGGGCACGCTCATCGTCGGGATCTTCGGCGGATCCGTTGCCAACATCATGTACGAAGTATCCCAGAACCACATCATTGACCGATTCAGGGAGCTCTACCCGGCGCGGCAGGTCAAACTCGTGTGCGGCGCGATGGCGGGGTACAAGCAGCCCCAGCAGCTCATGGCCCTGACGTACTTCCTCGCCCTCGGCAGCGAGTTCGATGTGGTGGTCAGCATTGACGGGTTCAACGAAGTCGGGCTCCCCTACCAGGAGAATGTTCTCGCCGGGGTGAACCCTTACTTCCCGCGAAGCTGGAATGCCTACGCCCGGAAGGCGCTGGACAAGCGCACCGTCTACAAGGTGAGCGAGATAAGTCGCATCCAGGATCACAGGATGAATCTGGCCCGTCTTTCGAACTCCCCGGTCCTGCGGCGAAGCTCATTCGCGGTGATGGCCCTGCAGAGGTTCGATGAGCGGGCGAGCGGGAGGCTGAAGCGGCTCAATGCGGACATCCAGGCCATACTGACCGAAGAACGGAGCCGGGACTTTCAGGTGACGGGCCCTGAGTTCAACTTCACGAGTCTCGATCAGCTCTTCGATCAGCTGGTCGAAATCTGGAGCAGCTCCTCGCGGCAGATGGCGCGGCTCGCGCGCGCCAACGGTTTCCGCTACTACCATTTCCTCCAGCCGAATCAGTATGATCAGGGCTCGAAGGTCCTCACGGAAAACGAGCTGACCCGCGCGTACTTGCCGCACCATCCATGGCGCATGGCGGGGGCCCGTGGCTACCCGCGCCTTCGCGCGGCAGGGATCGCCCTGTCGGAATCCGGAGTCGCATTCGCGGACCTCAGCATGCTCTTTCGGGACGTACCCGGCGACATCTACGCAGACAACTGCTGCCACTACAACGACGTGGGCAATCGGATGCTGGCCGTTGCCGTCATGGACGTCATCACCGCCGACCTCAAGACCCGAGGGCTCGCCGAAGTTCAACGCGAGTCCCCATAGACTGAGCTCACCCGGAAGCCCGGGCGGCGCGCAGTGCTGTCACCCATGCGCAGGCCTCCGTACGGGTCCGCGACGGCGGGCAGCCCTCTCGTGGTCCTTCGCCACGTTCCCACACCATGTCATCCTAGATTCTGCTGAAAGGCCCCCATGGGGATAAGAACTCGAAATCGACCTTAAAGTGCGACGCACGAGAACCGACCAGACTTCGACGATCTCGAGTCGACGAGACCAGAATGATCCACGACTCTGGGGCCTTCCACGCGACGACCGAGGTTATTCCGCGGAATCATCCTAGGTACTCGACCCCAGCGGGAGGCCCGCCGTCATGGGTCCTTGACCTGTGGCATGTCGGCCGGGCAGATTCCCGGGTGACGCCCCTTCTCGCCATCGAAGTTCGGGTAGCGACGCCGCGCGCTGACCCGCCCATGTGAGGCATTGCCGGAACCGGGAGGTGGAGTATGGAGGAATTCGTTCGACGGGCCGCAGAGCTTCGCGAGGAGGCTGACTATCTCCTTTCGTCAATGAACCTGATGGAACTGCTTCGGGGGTTCGGAACGGTCTACGCGACGGGAAGCTACGCGTACGATCTGATGACCTGGCGCGATATCGATCTCTGCCTCGCCACCGATGACCTCTCAGTCTCCTCGCTGTTTCGATTGGGCGGTGCCATCGCCGCTCTGCCGGACGTGGGTTCCATGTACTACCGGAACGAATTCGTGATGGCCACGGTCGGGAATCCGGAAGCCGTGTTCTGGTGCATCGACGTGTATCGGCCCCAGGGAGCGACGTGGAAGGTGGATGTTCTCATCGCCCGCGACGCGGTGGTGCAGGAGGTGCTGGGCCCCGCACGGCAGATGACGGGGGCATTGACCCCGCTGACTCGCGAGGCAATCCTCCGGGTCAAGAGCGTGGTATGCACCCGCCCGGGCTATCGGCGGGAGTACGGCAGTCGTGCGGTGTACCGCGCCGTGCTCGACCATGGGGTCACGACCGTCGAGGGGTTCGACGCCTGGTGGGCCGCCCAGCGGACCTGAGACTTCCACGGGTTCGGAATTCCCGTGTACGTGCCGGCTGGAAATCGACGAGCGCCACCGGAGGCGCGGCGTGGCCCCCATGCCTGAGGGCAGTAGGGGAGCGCAACGGCGGCTCGGGTGGGGTGCGGCACGGTAAGCTGATTTGGCGGACGCGTGAGAGGAGCCTTCGAGCCGGGGGTTCCCGCTCGTATCAGAGCGCGACGCCTCACCTCGAATGCAACACGACACCGGCGGAGCCTCTTGTGGAAGCTCCGCCGGTGGAGAAGCCGGAAGAGGAGCGGATGCGCTACAGCTCGAAGTGATAGATGTTCGGCCCTCTCTTGACCTCAACTTGTTGCTC
>JALOPK010000373.1 GCA_025453925.1 Candidatus Eiseniibacteriota bacterium
GCCATCGCCGTTCGAGCCACCCCTGCATCTCCAATTCCATACCCCCTCCCATCATCTTCCCCCCACGGAGTTCGAGCTCGAGGTAGTGTGCATCGGTGTCGCCGAGGTGCCGGTAGGATCCTGCCACCCCCCACTCGGTCACCCCGTAGTCGAGGGTCCGCGCGGCAAGATCGAGGGCGGTGGCCGGAAGGGCGAGGGCCAGCGTCGCGGCGAAGACGGCCAGTCTCATGGCGCCTCCTTTGCGGGAGTAGGATGGCAAGAGGTTCTCTGGTTCGAGAACGCCATAGGCAGCCAAGATCCCGTTGGGTGTGATCGTCGTCAAGCCGTGCAGCAGGCCGTGGGCCCGCACGCTGCAGTGGGCGGCTCCCCTTGACAGACCGGCGAATCCGCGTTGCTTCACCGCCCTTGTCTGCGTGGCTTCTTTCCACAATAGGAGTCGAGCGCGCCGCTAGCTCAACCGGTAGAGCAGGTGACTCTTAATCACAAGGTTCCAGGTTCGATTCCTGGGCGGCGTACCAAGACGCGAGGGACTCTACATCGTTACCTGCACGGGACCGCAGTGCGGCCAACGTACCACCCCGCCCGTTCCGGCGGCGAGCAGAATGCCGGCAACCTCGTGCGCCCGTGGCGGGAACGGCAGGCCATCACCCCCTCGATCACGGGATCAGGGCATCACCGATATCCCCATTTGCCCCGGCAGTGAGCCGCACGCGCAATGTCCATATCCCATCATCCTCCCGGAGTCGCCATTACCACAGTCGAGCCAGGATCCCCGGCATGGAGTCTGGGTGTTCGATCCTCCGATCGGATCATCAGCGTCGGACGCCGGGATGTGGAGGACGCGCTGGCGGTCATGTTCGAATTGGCCTCTTCCTCCGCACCCGTCACCGCCGGTATCGCCGGATCGAGGGGATGTTTTATCATCCGGATTGCCGACCCGGATGTCTTCCTGGATGGCGTGCAGCTGGAGCCGATCCGGCCCCGCGCCTGCGCCAACGACTGCCTTTACTGCTTCTGCAAACAGAATCCGCCCCACGCCCGAGCCACCCTCCGGTTCCGTGACGAGGACTACCGCATGTCTTTCCTGGCCGGGGCCTACGGCACCCTCTCGTCCCTCACGGATGGGGATCTGGCGAGGATCGTTCACGACCGTCTTGGACCCCAGTATGTCACGGTGCCGGCGACGGATGAAGGTGTGCGCCGGCTCATGCTGGGGGTCACGCAGGCCCGGCCGCTCATGCCCACGTTGCGGATGCTGGTGTCATCGGGGATCTGCCTGCATGCACAGATCGTCGTGTGCCCCGGGCTCAACGATGGCGACGTGCTTGAACAGAGTCTCGCGGATCTTGCGACGCTACGCCCCGGCCTTTCCTCGGTGGCTCTGGTCCCCGTCGGGACGACACGGTACACGCCAGACCCGCGCATCAGGCGCCCGACGGAGCAGGAACTGGTCGAACTTTCGGCAGCGGCCTCACGGTGGAGCCTCAACGCACCGGGAATGCCTCCATGGGCCATGGCAGCCGATGAGGTGTTCCTGGCATTGGGGCGAACTGTCCCCGCGAGGAGAAGGTACGGCGACATGCCCCAGCTTTCGACGGGCGTAGGCATGGTGAGGAGGTTCCTGGATGATGCCAGGCGCCTGTACCGTCGGAAGGCGCCCTCGTGGTGGGAAGCCGCCCGCATTGGAGCGGTCACGGGTCGGCTGTTTTCGCCGGTACTTTCTCGGGTGCTGCACGCGCTGAATGACCACTGGGGAGGGAATGCCTTGCTGTTCCCAGTGGAGAACAGGTTCTTTGGACCGTCCGTGACCGTTGCGGGGCTCCTCGGAGGTGAGGAAGTCGCGGCGAGCATTCGAAGCCGCGGACTTGACGCCCTCATGATGCCCGGCGACTCACTCAATGCGGACGGGGATCGGTTCATTGACGGAATCGATCTGTCCGCGGTGGAGAACGAGGTGGGCGTACCTGTGATTACCGGGGAGCTTCTCAGCGAGGTGGTGGCCAAGGCAGGAGCGGTGCTGGAATGATCAAGATGATGTGGATACCGATTGTGCTGTTCGGCCTTCTGCGGGGTGTCTGGTGCGCGTTGATCATTCCTCCCTGGCAGGGCCCCGACGAGCCGATGCATTTCGCACTGGCGGCGTCGTCCGCGGCGGGGACCATGAGCGACGAACAACGCGTCCGCATGGAGGGAGAGGTCATCCGTTCCATGGCGCACTACCGGTTCTGGGAGCTTACCGGCCAGGTTGAGCCGGACCCGCTGCCGTCTATCATTCGCTCCTCCGCGGGCATCCCGGCGCCAACGCTCTACCACCGAATCCTGGGGGTATGGCTCCGCGCCGCCGGACTGCCCGCACCCGACGGAACCTGGCCCGGCTCCGCTGAGACCGGGGCGCTGGTCCGGAGCGGGAGGATGCTCTCAGTGTGCATGCATGGATGCGCGGCAGCCCTTCTGTGGTGGGCCTCCATGCTGATCAGCGGCTCGCCGCCGTTCGCGGTGCTCACCTCCCTGCTGTTCCTCGCGCATCCGCAGATGACATTCATAGGGGCCTGCCTGAACTCCGACAACCTTCTCGTCCTCCTTGCAGGTCTCACAGTCTTCCTCATGAGTCGCGCGCTGGTGAATGAACGCCGTTGGGCCAGGGGGCTTCTGCTTCTGCTGTGCGTGGTGGCTCCTGTTGCCAAGCGGGCGGGCCTGGCGATAACCCTGACTGCGCTTCCCGTCGCGGTGCTCCCGGAGCTGCGGGATCGTCGCCGCGTGCTGAGGGCCGCCGGAGCCGCGCTCGCGGTCATCGCCATGGCGGCGGGCGGTTTGTGGCTGGCGGGCATGGGGCGCAGCATGCTGGTGGACATCAAGGAAGTCCTCGGCGTGGGAGGGTGGGTTGGTGAGCGGCCGCACGGATGGTGGCGGACCTTTGCTTCACACTTCTGGGACACGTTCTGGGGTAGCTACGGATGGGTGCAGTGCACGCTTCCGGCATGGTGTCTGCGCGTCATCGGCGTGCTCACGGCAACGGCACTAGTGATGGCCCCGGTTGGGGTGCGGCGGCTGCCGTCGCGCCGGGGACTTGGGCTGATGCTTCTGATTTCTGCCGTGCAGGTCGTTCTGGCGGTGGGGCAGGTGGTGATCGCCCAGGGGATGCGCAATGAACTCGGACAAGGCCGCCACGCCTTTGTTTGCCTCCCGGGGCTGAGCCTCCTCATGGCGGCCGGGGTTCGTGGCTTGGCGCCGCCGGCTCGGGAAGCGTGGTTGCCCGCCGTGGGGCTCGTGGCTGTCGTACTGGGCGAGGCAGTGATATGGTTTGTCGCCGTTCCCTGCTTTCTGCGGTAGCCCTGGCGCTGGCGGCGGCAGCCGCGCATGGCGGTTTTGAGGTCAGGCGGGTGGTGGCGGACGCGACCCTGATACCCAGCGCCAACGAGATTCAGGAACTGAGTTCCGCGCGGCGCGTCACGCAGACCTTCACGCCGCCTGCGGAGCCCATCGCGGGCGTGGAACTCTTCGTCTCGCGGTATCCAAGGATAGAGTCGCTGGACATCGCGATCGGGGTGCGGGACGGCGACCGGGAGATCGGTTTCGGTGTGGTGCCCATCCCGGATCAGACGCCGCGCCCCGTGCGGGTGGTGTTTCCGGCGCATCGGGCGACGGGAGCGGTGACGATCGAGGCATGGGCGCCGGCGGGGCGGCCTGGTCACGCGGCGGGAGTGA
>JALOPK010000066.1 GCA_025453925.1 Candidatus Eiseniibacteriota bacterium
TGGAAGCTGTCCGGGCCGAGGCGCACGAACTCGGGCTCCTCGGTATCGTATTCATCCTGTATCTCGCCGACGATCTCTTCCAGCAGGTCCTCCAACGTAACCAATCCCGCGGTGCCGCCGTACTCGTCCACCACGATGGCTATATGCACCTTGCTTCTGCGCAGATCTTTGAGCAGGTCGTCTATCTTCTTTGTCTCGGGGATGAAGAAGGCCTTCCTCGCCAGGGCAAGTACAGAGGTTTCGGGCCGTTCCTTGGACAAGTTGGTCAGCAGGTCCTTGGCATAGACGATACCCTCGATGTAGTCCACTGACTCGCGGTACACGGGTATGCGCGAATGGCCGGTTTCCTCGATGAGGCGGATGACTTCTTCGATGCCCTGAGCAATCTCCGCGCAGACCATGTCAATCCGGGGGACCATGACCTCGCGGGCCAGAGTCTCCGAGAAGTCGTAGATGTGGCTGATCATCTGTTGTTCGTCTGCCTCTAACGTCCCATCGTCCGCGGCAGCGATGCGCAACGCCTTGAGTGCCTTGGCGGCGGACTGATCGGTGCTGGCCAAGACGCGAAGCCGCTCCTCAAGAGAGCCCTCCAGCCGCTGCGTGAGACGTACGAGTGGCAGTAATGCAAGGAGACGGGCACGCTCAAGCGGACGCATCAGGCCTCCTCCCCTCCACGGTACCTGCGGATGTGCCGTTCTTCCGCCTGACGCATGCGCACTTCCTCCTGATCCGTAGCATGATCGTACCCCACGAGGTGAAGAAATCCATGCGCAACCACGCGAAGCACTTCCTCTGACGTGGCGACTCCGTGGTCGCGAGCCTGAGCTCGCACGCGCTGGAGGTCAACGAGGACATCCCCCAAAAAATCGGGGTCGGGCGCGGGGGGATACCCCTCCTGTTGGGAGAACGCGAGGACATCGGTCGTCCCACGTCTGCCCGTGTAGCGCTCATTCAGGGCCGTCATGCCAGCCGTGTCAACGAACGTAAGGCTTACTTCCCCTCTCGGCCGGCCTTCCAGGCCGAGCAGATCGCGCAGCCATGACGAGAGCGCGGGACGGGACAGCCCACGCACGCGCAACCCACCGTTCACGTAAACCTTCGCGGCTCGTTGGTCCATCAGGCGTTCTCCTCAGCGACCCTGCGAGGATCCCCGTGCCTCGGGGTACCTGACCCGGTGATGATGCACCCCCATGAGAATCGGGGAGAAGGCCTCACGGATCCGTTCCAGGTCGCGAAATGTCAGGTTGCTCTCGTCGAGTTGGCCGCCGTTGAGGCGTTCATGCATGACGCGCTGGACAACCTGCCGAATCCGACCGATGGTCGGCGTGTCCAGCGCCCTCGTGGCTCCCTCCACGGAGTCAGCCAGCATCACCACGGCGGTTTCCCGGGAGTGCGGTTTCGGGCCGCCGTACGAAAAATCCTCGGGATCAACGCGGGAGTCCGGGTTCTGTTCCCTCATCTTCTTGTAGAAGAACGAGACCTGGCTGGTGCCGTGGTGCTCCGCGATGAAATCGCCGATGGCGGGCGGCAGGCCTTCCCGGGCGGCGAGACGCAGCCCCTCCTTCACGTGAGAGGCGATCACCAGGGCGCTCATCTTCGGCGTCAGACGGTCGTGGGGATTGTCGCCGAGGGGCTGGTTCTCGGAGAAGTACTGGGGCTTTGTCATCTTGCCGATATCGTGGTAGTACGAGCCGACACGGGCCAGCAGACCGTTGGCTCCGATAGCGTCGCACGCTGCTTCGGCGAGATTCCCCACCACGATCGAGTGGTGGTACGTCCCCGGCGCCTCGAGTGCCAACTGCCGAAGCAGGATATGGTTCATGTCCAGCAGCTCCAGCAGCCGGAGATCCGTCGTCCTGTGGAAGAGGGTCTCCAGCAGGGGGAATGCGGCAATCACGATGAACAGGCTGACCACCGCGTTGGCTGCACTCACGCCGACGCCCCGAAGCAGCGCTGCTCCGCTTGAGCCGAACAGCAGGGCCATGGCCGCCCCGGCACCCGCGGCCGCCAGGGAGACCCAGAGCGCCGCCAGCAGGAAATCCCTTCGCTTGCGGAGTTGACGAATCCAGAACACGGCAACCAGAGCGCCGGCCAGGGGCGCCACGAGACCGGAGAGCTCGAAACGGACAAAACTGGCCGACAGCAGAAGCCCCAGCATAGTCAACCCAAACCCAACACGAGCGTCGAAGAACACCGTGGCCAGGATTGCGGCGGCCGAAAGCGGCACGGCTCCCGGTGGAAGGTGGAGCCACCAGCGGACCGCGTACCCGGTCACCGCCACCAAGGCCAGCAGGACCGCCACGAGTGCGGTGTCGCCAGGCGAGCGCAGGATCCCGGGAGAGAGACACCGCAGGGACGCGGCCAGTATGACGAGGAAGAACACTGTCCACAGGAGATGCCCCAGAAGTGGCCCCGCCCTTGCCGTCATCCCCGAGGCGCTGGCTCGTTCCGCATAGGCTTCCTGGAGACTGCGGAGTTCATCAATGTCGGCAGCGGTCACGCGGTAGTGCGCCTCCACGATGACCTCGCCGGCGAGTATCATCCCGGCGACGGGCACGACGCTCTCCATGGCGCGTGCCCGGCGAACCTCGGTCGCGAGCGGGTCCACTACGATGGTGGGCGACACGAGCGGAGCCACTATCTCGTAGACCGCGCGGGCAAAGGATTCCCTTTCGGGGAACAAAGACCGCGCATCGCTGCTGAGCCCGGCCAGCGCCCGTTCCATGGAGAGAAGCGAGTCGGCCGGGAGCACGCGCTCGGTAGAGTCAGGGTACACCAAAACGAAGCTCCGCGCGGCCGCTGGGGCCGTGCCCCGGGCAGGAATCCTTCGGGAGAGCAACGTCGCCAACGCGGCGCGTGCGCCGGAGAACACTTCTGCCCGGGCGGGCGCAGCGGAGAGAAGATCGAGAGTCGACTCTGTCAACCGCTGACCCTCCTGAGCCCCCCGCAGGGAGTCACCCTGCGTGGCGCGTTCCGCCGCCCCTCGTTCAAGAGTTTCGAGGTGCCCCATGGCCGTTCGCCCTACGCCCGGGACGAGCTTGAATACGGGGGGCTCCTGGTTCGCGGCGTCGGTACGCTCTCGATCCAGGTCGGCCTTTGACTTGGTGACGTGAAAGGGAAACGGCGCGATGACGGTCCGGTCAGCCACCTGGCCGGGCTCCATCATGGGCACGTCGGCGGGATCCAGCGGTGACCGCAGGAGAAGAAGGAGAACCCCCAGGCCCACCCACGATGCCCACGTGATAGGGGCAGGCGCTGATCCGACGTCCTCCCGCTTCGCGCGGCCGTGCGGCATCAGGCGCGGCCCTCCAGTTCCTCGTAGGCCTGCACGATGCGCTGCACCAGCGGATGTCGCACCACGTCGGCGCGGGTCAGCTCGACGAAGGCAACGCCGGGGATGCGCTGCAGGAGCTGGCGGACCTGCATGAGACCCGAGATCTGTCCCGCAGGCAGATCGATCTGCGTGATATCCCCGGTAACGACGGCCTTCGAGCTGCTGCCCAGTCTCGTCAGAAACATCTTCATCTGCATGGGCGTGGTGTTCTGCGCCTCGTCCAAGATGACATAGGAATCGTTCAGCGTTCGGCCCCGCATGAAGGCAAGGGGCGATATCTCGATGGCCTCCAATGCCATGAGTCGCTTGACGCGATCCAGCGGGAGGAGGTCATACAGGGCGTCCCACAACGGGCGGAGATAGGGGTCGACCTTCTCCTTCAGATCGCCCGGGAGGTACCCGAGCTTCTCGCCTGCCTCCACCGCCGGCCGCGCGAGGATGATTCGCCGCACTTCGTGGCGGGCCAGAGCGGCTACCGCAATGGCAGCAGCCAGGTAGGTCTTGCCGGTTCCTGCCGGACCGATGGCGAACACCAAGTCGGTGGTGAGCATAGCCTCGACATACGCACGCTGTCCCGCGGTTCTCGCCCGCACCACTCGCCGGGGAGCGACGATCTCCAACAGGGGCGAAGACGGTGGGCCACCATCGCCCCCGCCCGTCTGGAGGGCGATCTCTATGTCGTCCTGCTGCAGGGCCTGCCCCGCCTTGACAAGACCGATCAAGGACAGCAGGAGACCCTCGAGACGGCGAACCTCTTCCGCCTCGCCCAGAATGCGGACAGTATCGCCTCGGGCAACCACCCGCCCGGTCGAATGCCGACGGATCAACCGCAGCCAGCGGTCATTCTCGCCGAACAGAAGTACGGGATCGATGTCAGAAAGCGTGATGCAGACTTCCGTCTGCCGGGGTTCATCATCTGCCAAAGTCAAACCTCCATCCCCCGAGTGCGATGATATGACGAGGCGCGGGTGCTGTCAACGCGGCGCGGCTCCCCGGGCATCAGCACACTCGCCAGGTGGCTATCTTCGGAAGGTTGGCGATGATGCTCTGATACGCCTCACAGGGAGTCCAGCACCCGGGACAGCGTTTCTGCCGGATGTCCGCGGTGAGCGACACGGCCTCCGGCGAGCGCCAGAGCGCATCAAGCGCGTAGTCGGTGTCGCGGATGCTGCCGAGACGGGCGGGAAACGCGGTGCAGGGGAACACGACGCCGCCGGGATCAAGGTACAGCGATGACGAGAGGGCCTGACAGGGCACCGGCGAATGGCCACTACGGAGATACTGAGGAACCTTGCGCTGGTAGAGCATTTCCAGCAGGTGAACGGGATTCGCGGAGAATCCCCGGGCCTGCATGAAACGGCGCAGCGCATCCGCTGCCGCAGGGGGATCCAGGGGCGCGATCTCTGGCGATCCGTAGTAGAAGGACTCGTGGGCGATGTTGACATGCAGATCGCGGGCGGTGAGTCCCGGGATCCTCCTCGCCAAGGCATCCAGGCACGGGAAGATCAGAGAGAGGTTATCGCGGCCCAGCGTCATACCAAAGTAGACCTCCGCTCGCCGGATGTCCCTTATACGCAAGTAGGTTTCCACCGCGCTGGCCCAGGTACCGGGCATGCCTCTCCATGCATCGTGGAGGTCAGGAGGGCCGTCCATGCTGACGCTCACCACGACCTTGGGAACCCCCATCGAAACCGCGGTTGCGGCCACTGCCTCAGCTTCTGCGGGTCGAGTCCCGTTGGTCGGGAAATGAAACTGAAAGAGATGGGGGAGGTGACGAATGGCCGAACGAGTGATGTCCAGTATGTCGGGGCGAAGGGTGATTTCGCCGCCGGTGAGGTCAACCCACCTCAGGGACGGATTCGCCGCAAAGAAACGATCGATTTCCTCGTAGCTCAGCTCGTCCGCTCTGCGGCTGCGCCAGATGTTGCACGACCGGCATCTGAGGTTGCAGCGTTCGGTCACCGAGAAAGTAAGCTTGTACGGGGAGGGAAGCCGCCCGAACCATGTTCGAAGCGCCCGCCCGCTGAATCCGACCAGGTCCAGCGGGTTCAAGGGCGTGCCGGGTGGCGCGAATCCGAGCCGGAGAGAACTGGCGGATCAGGTGGGCCACCGCGAAACCCGGCGGGGTGAACCCGCCTCCGCACGCCATGCCTCGCGTACCCGGCTGCCGTGCTCACGGCCGTCCCGTGGTGTGACTGGCCATCGACGACGGCGACTCCATCGGGCACAGAACGCGACGCCGCGTCGGACCGCGACGGGAAAGCGTCAGGGTACGGATCAGGAGCATGGTCGAGCGATCCTGGAAGGGTGAAGCATCATCACGTCGGAGAATCGCCGCGGTGGCCCTCCGGGGTTCGCGCCGGAGAAGGCAGGGGTGCGGAGGAGAAGGCGCCCGGGGGGTATGACGCCTTTAGGACCTCCCCCGCACCTGACCGCGTTATGCACGGAGGGCGCCTTGACTGCGCTCCTCTCTCTGCTGCAAGAAACCTCACGGAGGTAAGATACGGCCGTCCGGCGGCCGGCACAACTCTCTGCCCGGACTCAGGAGACCCTTTCCTGGCGGGGAAGCGCGGCGGGGACCATGGCGCGCAAGCTCCTCATGGAGCGACGATCACGAACGCCCGCCATCCGCCGGAACAAGCGCCCGGATCCCTCCTATCGAACGGGTGCGACATGCGCCTCATCGTGGTCGTGGTGCTCGTGCTCGTGCCGGTGCTCCAGCCCGAATCCACCGATCCCCTCGTCCAGCTCATCGAGTCGCTGCTGGAGATACACCCGTTCTTCCTCGGTACGCGCCTCGCCATAGGCACGGCTCCAGAATACCCGGGCCAGAACCGTGTCTGGCGCGGTTTCCAACAAGAGCCGCACATCGGCCACGTAGGAGGGGCATCCGGGGCATGCGGTCGCGGCCATCAGCTCGCGCCTGGCGGTCTCCTTGTCCCGCAGGAGGGCATAACTGTAGAATCCATTCCACAGCCGTAACTGCCAGCTCCCCGGGTTCTTCCGCGCTCCGGTCTGGAGGATGTCCATTCCGAGCGCCGGGTCCGCATGAGGATCCATGAGAAACATCGCTCCCAGCATGGGCGGACGAACGAACAGCGGGTCAACCGCCAGAAGGCGTTTGATCAGCAAATGGAACACCCTCGAGGCCACGCGGACGTCCGCACCGGTGAGGCCGCGTTCCACGATCCGCCCGTCGACGAGGTCGTGAACGTGGCGGCCCAGAGTGTGCCCGAAGTACTGCACAGCATCAATCCAGAGGTAGTCGGCGACCAGTGGCCTGAGCCCGAATGACAGCATCGAGAGCATGGCGGGGGAGGCTTGAACCTGGCGCTCAAGGGTGTAGCGTGGGGGCCACCACCCGGTTGCTTCGCGATCCAGGGTCACCAGGAGCACGGCGAGCACCACCGGTACGACGGCCCACCTCACCGCGAACATGCCCGTCTTCACGATACGTCCCGCCGTCTGAACACCGCGGTCGCGACGAGCACCATGATGCCGGAGTAGACCAGCGCGTAAGCGGTTCCGAGGATCAGGCGCATGACGGGGACGGGAAGCGCATTGGCGACCTCCGTCTTGAAGTTCACATGGGCCACGATGGGAAGAACATAGTAGCCGAGGCGCAGGCCCACGTTGAGGGGCCCGGCCTGGTAGGCAGCGGCCAGTTCCCGCTCGGCCGGTGAGAGGTGCTCTATGTCTGCCCCTCCGTCCATCCATGCTCGAAGCCCTGTCGCGAGATGTCCGGCGAAGACGACCAGCAGCGTCAGCAGTGTGGCAAGCACCGGAGAGGAGAGGTTGCTGGCAAGGAGCGCCACGGCCGCCACCATCAGCAGCTCCAAGAACACGCCCCACGAAGCAACCGCCAGCGTCCATGAAGGGCTTCCGCCCATGGGCAGGAGTGCGACCACGAGCACGGCAAGAAGCGCGGCGACCAGGAGCAGAAGGACCATGGCCATGCCGAGATAGCTCCCTACCACGAAGTGCCAGCGTTCGATCGGCCGGGCCAGCATAACGCGAACGGTCTTCCGCTCCACCTCGCGGCTGATGGTCTCGGCGCCCCGCGTGAGCACCAGGAGCAGACCGAACAGGAGCATGGCCCCCAGCCCCAGGTCCGTGACGAGGCGCACCTCTTCGCCGAGAGTCCACTCGCCGGCAAGCACGGCGACCAGCATGACCACGGCGGCATACGCGACGATGGAGTACAGGATCCTGCTTCGGAGGATGTCGGTGAAGCAGTGCACCGCAATCGCGCGGAGCGCGTTCATGCGTTACCCCCTTTCTCCGTGGACTGGCGCATCAGCCGGATGAGTGTCTCCTCCAGCGGCGCCTGCGGGCGGAGGACCTGGACGATGCGCGCTCCCCGGCTGATCGCCTGAGTGATGATGAGCTGAAGCGATCCCTCGTCGACGCTGAGGGCCCAGTCATTCCCCACCGCCCGTCCCTCCGGCCACCGTTGTGCGATCTCTTCCCGCGTAACCCTTGGCGTAGGCCCCAGGACCAGTTCCAGCCGGTCACCCGAGACTGCCCTCAACTCTCCAAGGGACGCGAGGGCCTTCAGTTCTCCGCCGACCAGCACGGCGGCGCGGTCCGCCACCAGTTCCGCATCCGCCAGGATGTGACTGGAGTACAGCACGGTCTTGCCGCGCGTTTTCGCCTCACCCAGCATCTCCCGCACCAACTGCCGTCCGATCGGGTCGAGTCCTGACATCGGCTCATCAAGCACCAGCAGGTCCGGATCGTGGAGCAGCGCCTGGGCCAGGCCGATCCTCTGCAGCATCCCCCGGGAGAAATGCCGGAGACGCCGATGGCGGGCCTCTGAGAGCGCCAGGCGGTCCAGCAGTTCATCCGTTCGCTGGGCGATGCGTCTGGCCTCGAGGCCTGAGAGCTTCCCGCACAGGCGCAGGAACTCGACCGCCGAGAGCTGCTCGTAGAAATAGGGCCGCTCGGGAAGATAGCCGATACGAGCGCGGGTGGATGCCTCTGTCGGCAAATGCCCGCCGACGGTCACACGCCCCGAGGAAGGCCGCAAGAGTCCCAGGAGGATGTTGATGCTGGTGGTCTTCCCGGCTCCGTTCGGCCCGACGTAGGCGACCACTTCACCCGGCTCGACCGTGAAGGTGATGCCGTTCAATGCCCGCACTGCGCGCCGCTCGAGGCCGCCGGGATAGGTCTTTTTGACGTCTTCGAAGGTGACCATGGCGGTGTTTTCCCTCCGTCAGATGAGAAACGCGCCGTCCTTGTAGAACAGCTCGCCGTCGGCATAGTACTCGCCGCCGTGGGCCAGATCCGCGATGAGATCCACATGGACGGCCGACGAATTCGTTCCCCCTGTTTCCGGGTAGGCGGCGCCCACCGCGAGGTGCATGGTGCCGCCGATCTTCTCGTCGAAGAGTATATTCCGGGTGAAACGGGTGATGCCGTAGTTCGTGCCGATGGCGACTTCCCCGACCCGGCGAGATCCTTCATCGGTGTGAAGCAGTTCGTGCAGTACGTCCTCGCCCTTCTGGGCGGAAGCGCGTACCACCTCGCCCATCTTGAACTCAAGCGTGATGCCGGAGACCTCCCGGCCATGCACCACGGCCGGGAAGCTGAACGTCGCCACACCTTCCATCGAGCCTTCTTCGGGGCTCGTGAACACCTCGCCGGAAGGGAAGTTGCGGTGACCGTCAGAGTTGATCCACTTCCTTCCCCCGGCCCGATACGTGAGGTCGACCGCCGCGCTCCGAATCCGGAACTCGGACTTGCCGGCGAGGTACGCCACGATGCCTTCTTGGACCACGTGCACCGCGTGCCAGCTCGCGACCGGGTCGGCGTCATTGAGAAGGCAGGCGGCAAAGACGAACTCCTCGTATTCAGGCAGGCTCATTTCGGCGTCCTGGGCGCAGGCCTCAGTCGGAAACTGGGTCGACGTCCACCGCAGCGCGCCCTCGGCGGCTCTGCGCAGCCAAGTGCGCTGAAGCCCTTCCGTCGCCCTGCTTCTCTCCGCCAGCCGCCCACGCGGTACGGATGCGAGATCACGGGTGTTCGCGGGGGCGCTGATCTTGAGATAGGCATCGTAGGTTTCGACCGCCAGCCGCTCCCGTGGGCTGATGTCGCCGAGCTGTTCGGCGGAGGCGGTCTGGAGGTGGATCCGGCGGAGGCTGAGCGGTTCCAGGGAGACGTCGGGCAGCGCCCCTGCGCGAAGCGCCTCCGCAAACACCAGCTCCACCAGAGGCTCGGCCCGGGGGGACGAGACGATCATGGTCCGGTCTCCCGGCCGAAGCTCCAGGGAGTAGTGCACCAGTACCTGCGCCATCTTCACCAGTCGTTGATCATGCACCGTGCGACTCCTGGTCAGGCGGACCGGCGTGCTTCACGAACAACGTGCTGAAGACCGGCCTGCCCCGGTCAAGGAACTTCCGGGCATAGGCCGTCACGGGCCAGGCCTCCGGCAGCTCGCGCTGCTGCAAACAGGCGTGGGCCGTCAGCATACGCTGGATAGCAATGAAGTAGCCTCTGATATCCGTGGCCGTGATGATCTTACCGCCAGGAGCCAGGACGCGCAAGACCTCCCCGACGAAGTCGGGGCGCCAGATTCTGCGCTTCTCGTGGCGGGTTCTTGGCCAGGGATCCGGGAAGTAAACATGGAGCGCCTCCACGGACGCCTCGCTGACTCGTGTGCGAAGAAAGCTCAGGGCCTCGGCCTGCACCACTGCCGCATTGGCGATGCCCTGACGGGCGAGGGCGGAAGCCGCCAGCCTTGCCCACTTGGGCGAGGATTCGATTCCCAGAAATCCGAGGCGGGGCCTTCTGAGAGCCTCGGCCGCGAGGAAAACGCCCCGGCCGCAACCTACCTCGATCTCAACTCCCTCAACCGTGCCCAGGAGGCTTCGCCACGCCGCGGCTGATCCCGCGGCATCATCACACAGGAGCCGGGGCAAGGGGCAGTCATCAAGGAGACGCTCACGGGCGAGGGCAGTCGTCGTCATCCGCGTGGAAGCCCACCGTGGGCAATGCCGGTCATCCCGAGATACGCCATCGCGGACCGTCGGGATGATCCTCTACCGTGATCCCCGCCGCGGACAGCTCATCTCGAATTCGGTCGGCCCGCGCGAAGTCCCGTGCCGTCCGCAGTTCGGTGCGGAGCGCGAGAAGAAGGCCGATCAGGTGGGGCGTCAGCCCCTCCAGCGAACGGCCATGATTCGGAATGACGCCCAGAACCTGGTTGCCCAGCCCGCGCAACACCAGGGCGAAGCCGGCCAATGTCTCCTGCGGCGGCGTCGGCTCCGCCAGGAGCACGTTCACGCGGTGGGCCGCATCGAAGAGTGCGCCGATGGCCTGGGCGGTATTGAAGTCGTCGTTCATGGCCTCGACACACCGGTCTCGAGTCTCGGCGGGTTCCCCGTTGAGGACTGTCCCGTCGTCGCTGTCCACCCCTCGTGACAGGAGAAACGTGGCCAGTTTCTCGCTGGCCAGCGCCAAGCGGCGGGCGCCACTCCGTGCCGCCTCGAGCGCGTCGCGAGTGTAGGCCAGCGGGGAACGGTAGTGACCGTTCAGCACCAGCAGCCGCAGCGCGACGGCATCCGCATCGGCCAACGCATCCTTGATGGTGACGAAGTTGCCCAGTGACTTGCTCATCTTCACGCCGTCAACGTTCAGCGAACCGGTGAGGAGCCAGTATTTGGCGTACCCTGTCCCGAAGGCGGCGTCGGCCTGCGCGATCTCGCTCTCATTGTGGGGGAAGAGGTTATCCAGTCCCCCCCCATGAATGTCATACGGAAGGCCCAGGTACTTCGCCGACATCGCCGTGCACTCGATATGCCATCCCGGGTATCCCCTTCCCCACGGGCTGGGCCACTGCATGAGATGCGCGGGCTCGGCACGCTTCCACAGGGCGAAATCCAACTGATTGCGCTTCTGCTCGCGGGGGTCCCCGCGGGCGCCGGTCTGCATCTCTTCGAGGTTGCGGCGGGAGAGCCGGCCGTACCCCGGATAACTATCCACCGAGAAATAGACCGATCCATCCACGACATAAGCATGACCCTTGGCCATCATCCGTTCAATGATCTCGATCTGCTCGGGGATGTGGCCTGACGCACGGGGGGAGATATCGGGGCGGTGCACGCCCAGGGCGTCCATGTCGTCGAAGTAGCTCCACGTGTACTTCTCGACCACCTCCATAGGCTCCAGCTTGTCGCGGGCCGCGCCTCGTTCGATCCGGTCCTCGCCTGAATCCAGCAAGTGGCCGACATCGGTGATGTTCTGGACGTATCGGACACGGTAGCCCAGGAAGCGGAGGTACCTGTTGACCACGTCGAAGGACACGTACGTCTTTGCGTGTCCGAGGTGGGGGTGATCATACACCGTTGGCCCGCAGACGTACATGCCGACCCGGCCGGGAACGACTGGCTGGAACTCCTCTTTGGCCCGGGAAAGAACATTGTAGACATGAAGCCCCATGGGCGTATCTCCTTGGCGTGTGCGATTCAGAGATGACGAATGCCGGTTCGATCCCCAGTTTGTGGCGCGGGGGGGTTCCCGTCAACGCTCAGGCGGTCAACCCTCGAGGCCGCGGACCGTCTGAGTGGTTGTCAGGATCATTCTTCGCGCTCTCCGCGAAGGAAAGGAGGAAGTCGATGGTGAAACGAATGGTGCTCTTGGGAGGGATGGCGGTCGCCCTGGTGGTGATCGCTGTCGCATGTTCCAGTGGCGGTTATGCATCCGCCCCTCCGCCGGAGCCTCAGATGGAGGCCCCTCCGCCCAAGCCTGCGGGCGAGGTGGTGTGGATTCCCGGATTCTGGGCTTGGAAGAAAGGCCAGTACGTCTGGGTACAGGGGCACTGGGATCGCCAGAGACCCGGCAAAGACTGGGTGCCCGGCCACTGGAAGCCGCGGGGGCATCGCTGGGTGTGGGTGCCCGGCCACTGGAAGTAGCGCACAGACGTTGACCGGGCGGCCACCACCGCCCCTAATTGTAGAGGCTCGGGTTCCGGTACCCCGGAGCCCGGGCTTTTTCGTCCGGAAATGAACCATCGCGCGATTCAGCGCTGCGACCGATGGAGGGATGATTCGTGCCGACCTATGAGTACCGGTGTACAGCGTGCGGGCACACACTTGAGCTGTTCCAGCGGATCACCGCTCCGGCGATCACCCGATGTCCAAAGTGTTCGGGTTCCCTGGAACGGCTGATAGGAACAGGGGTCGGGGTGATCTTCAAGGGCCCGGGGTTCTACGCAACCGACCACCGGAGCGAGGACTACAAGAAGAAGGCC
>JALOPK010000374.1 GCA_025453925.1 Candidatus Eiseniibacteriota bacterium
GCCACGGCCCTGTCCAATGTTGAATTGCCGCTGGTGTACGGCGGCGTCACCGCCAAGGAGCGTCGCCGGAGGGCGGCGCTGTCGCTCGAACAGGTGGGCCTTGCGGATCGCATGCACCACAGGCCCGCAGAACTATCCGGCGGCCAGCGCCAGCGGGTTGCGGTGGCCCGGGCGCTGGTCACCAATCCCAGCATCATCCTGGCGGACGAGCCGACGGGAAACCTGGATACCAAGACCGGCGTGGAGATCCTCGCCTTGTTCCGGGCGCTGTCGGACAACGGCAACACCCTCATCGTGGTCACCCATGACGCTTCTGTGGCCTCGGAGGCCCGCCGCATCGTCAGGCTGGTCGACGGCAAGGTTGCCGAGGATCGCGCCACGTGACCATTCCCTCGGGATGGGGCGAGCGGGTCGCGACGGCGTACGGCGCCTTGCGCATGCACCGCATGCGGTCGCTGCTCACCATTCTGGGGATCGTTATCGGCATCACCACGGTGATTGCGCTGCAGGCGTTGGTCAATGGTCTGAACCGGACGGTGGAAACGCAGTTCAAGTCCATCGGGGCCGACATGATCAGCGTGAACCTCTACGAGTGGGGCATCCACTTCGGCCCCCACAAGCGCAAGCCGCGAAAGCCGCTGACCATGGAGGATTCAGAGACGGTTGGTCGCTGCCCCTCGGTGAGATCCGCGGCGCCCACCATTTACGAGATGCAACAGCTCCGGTACCGCGCGAAGACGATCGGTCCCCTCACGATCTGCGGCACCAGCGAGCCGTATGCGCGCATCGAGAACTACGGTGTTGCGCACGGGCGTTTCCTCACCGATGCCGATGTCGCCCGGGCGCGGTGGGTGGCGGTGATCGGGCATGACGTACAGCGCGATCTGTTCGGGCTCGAGGATCCGGTGGGCAAGAAGCTGAGGATCGCGGATCGGATGTACGATGTGATCGGCGTGCTGTCCTCGCGGGGCGCCGTCTTCGGCGAAAGCCAGGACAACCTTGTCGCGATTCCCGCCAGCACGTTCCAGAACCACTTCGGCAAGCAGCGCAGTGTGAACATCTCCGCCCTGCCCGTATCCCGGGCCAAGGCGGAGGTCGCCAAGGAAGAGATCCGGATCGCTCTGCGGCGCGCCCGTCGCGTGCAACCCGGCGAGCCGGACGACTTCGCCCTCAATACGGCCGACCAGCTCATCTCGCAGTTCAAGCAGCTCACGGGCGCCATCTTCGCCGCCATGGTGGGGATCGGCGGTCTCTCGCTTCTGGTGGGCGGCATCGGCATCATGAACATCATGCTGGTATCCGTGACCGAGCGCACCAGGGAGATCGGCATCCGCAAGGCATTGGGCGCGCGACGGCGGGACATCCGGGGCCAGTTTCTTGCCGAGGCGGTGCTTTTGTGCGTGGCGGGCGGCGTGCTGGGGGTATCCCTTGGCCTTGGCCTCGCCGCACTCGTGGGTAAGGTGAGCCCATTGGATGCCGCGGTGACGCCGGGCACCGTGATTCTCGGTCTGGTCTTCTCATCCGTGGTGGGCATTGCCTTCGGTCTCTTGCCCGCCCTCCGTGCCGCTCGACTCAACCCCGTGGATGCGTTGTGGTATGAGTAGCGGCGCCCGCCTCGCCATCATCGCGGAGAGCCTCCGTCAGGCCGCCGCCGGCATCGTGGCCAACAAGCTCAGGTCGCTGCTCACCGTGCTGGGCGTGGTGATCGGCGCCACGACGGTGATCGCGATGCTGGCCGTGGTGCAGGGGCTCAACGCCAGCGTGGCGGACGCGATCCGCGACATGGGCACCGCGACGTTCCTGGTGGCCAAGTACCCCATGACCAGAAACGTGTCCTTTGAGGAGTACCTCAAGCTGCAGCGCAGCCCCGACCTGACCGATGACGACGCCCGGGCGATCGAAACCGGTTCGCCTTGGGTGAAGCAGGCGGCCGCGTCGCTGTCGGGGGTCTTCGACGTTCGAGCAGGCAGGCTTGAGGCGTCCAACGTGGTCGTGAAGGGGCTCTCCTCATCATTCGCGGAGATCTCCGACGTGAAGATGGCGCAGGGCCGCGTCTTCACCGGGCAGGAGAACGCCCGGCGGAACAATGTGTGCATCATCGGGCCCACGGTGGCCAGACGGCTGTTCCCCGGCCTCGATTCCGTGGGGAAGCATCTCACTGTGGGCGAACACAGCTTCCTGGTCATTGGCGTGCTGGTGGAACGCGGCAAGATGTTCGGTCAGGATATGGACAGCGTCGTGCTCATGCCCTACACCGCCTACACGAAAGCCTTCGGCAAGGGCGATGCGGTGCTTGTCCTGCAGGCCGCCGACACCGAGCACGTGCCCGCGGCCCTCAATGACGCCATTACCATTCTCCGCGGCATCAGGGGCTTGCGGGCCTCCGATGACAACAACTTCTTCACCGCGACCCAGGATGCGCTCATGTCAAGCTACTACAAGATCATGGGCGGAGTGTATGCCGTCATGGTCGGGGTGGCCGCCATGAGCCTGCTCGTAGGCGGCGTGGGCATCATGAACATCATGCTGGTGTCCGTCACCGAGCGCACGCAGGAGATCGGGCTCCGCAAGGCCATGGGCGCGACCCGCGCGTTGCTGATCCTCCAGTTCCTCTCGGAGGCGGCGGGACTGTCCTCCTTAGGAGGCGTCATCGGTCTGCTGTTCGGCGCGGGCCTGGCGACGCTGGTCGCCTCGGTGAGCCCCATTCCGGCCCGCGTGGTGGGCTGGTCGATACCCGTCGCACTGATCTTCGCCGCGTCGGTCGGCATCCTGGCCGGCCTCTATCCCGCCCTCAAGGCCGCCCGACTCCATCCCGTGGAGGCCCTGAGGCGGGAGTAGCGTCGGACGGAGCGTCTGGCCCGCGGAGACGTTCGAGGCGTCCGGCTTTGTTCGCACCACCGTGCGGACCCGAAGGCTCATATGGGATGTGTCCTATATAGGACTCGTCCTATATCAATTCTGCCGTTTCGAGTGCAGAGAGTGCCGCAACGAGGGCCTTCGTGCGGTTGAAAACGCTGCCGGGATCCGAACCTCCGGGACCGGTGGCCTCCAGGCGAACAGTGAGACGGGCCGACCGCGTTCACCGCCAGCGGCCCAGGCCGCCATTCCCAACTCCAACCTGCCGTGTCCGGCGGTCGTATCTGAACGTACATCCATCATCCGACTGAGATGCCGGGGCCTTCGCATTCGCAGGGGTGAGCCTCACCGGCCTTCCCGTGGAGGATATCCCCATTGTAGAGGGAGCAGTCGGTGCTCGGTGCACACATCTTTGGACCATTGACAGGCGGCACTTCGACCGGCCCTACGGTGCGGCAGTTGAGGGAGTGTGCATCGTTTCGAGCATCCTGCTCGCCGACGAACTGCGGGAGGCCGGCTGAAATCTCTGAGGCGGCTCTGCTGGCCGCACTCCCGCGGGTTCCCTTGGAGCGCCCTGAGGCGCGACGGGGCCATCGCCTCATCATATCGTGATTGAAGTCACTCCCGCAGGGGCGACAGTGGCGGTTCACACCGCTCCAACGGGGCAAGGGTCTCGTGCGCCAACCGGGTTGGAGCGCCGTGAGGCGCGACGGGGCCATCGCCTCACCATATCGTGACTCACGTCACTCCTACAAGGGGACAGTCGCGGTTCACACCGCTCCAACGGGGCAAGGGTCTGGTGCGCCAACCGGGTTGGAGCGCCGTGAGGCGCGACGGG
>JALOPK010000375.1 GCA_025453925.1 Candidatus Eiseniibacteriota bacterium
GGGCGGCGCCGCCGCGTCGCTGCGCAACCCCGGCATCGTGGCCGCCATGGATGGCCGCGAGGTCTTCCTCGCCCATTCGTTTCTCTCCCTCAATCGCCGTCTCGACGCTGCCGCGGTCGTCGTCCCCATCGGCGAGCGCGGCGTCGTAGCCCTCGCCGGTCTCCAGGCCGAAATCGACGAGATCGACGGGCGCGACCTCAACGGACGGCATACCGGATACCTGACCGACACGCGCAACGCAGTCGCGTTTGTGTTCGGATTCCGTCCCTCGAACCGGGTTTCCGTGGGAATCGGCCTCAAGGCGCTGTTCCGTGACATGGCCGAGGAGACGGCCAGCGGCTCCGCCTTTGACATAGGCGCTCGCGTGATCGTCAGCGAGGGCGTTTCGGTCGCGGTGGCGGGGAGAAACCTCGGGATCATGCACCCACAGGGAAGAGCCATTGGTGCGTACTGGCCATGGAACAGCTCCTACTGGTCCGACGAATTGCAGATTCAGAAGAATGACCGCATCCCCCCTTGCCTGGCGCTGTCGGTCGCATCGGTGTCGCTGCCGTGGCGGCTGCGCGCAGGGGTTGGTCTGGAGAAGACCGAGGGCGAAAGCCCGCTGTTCTCCGGCGGGGTCGAGTACCCCGTGGATGACCGGTTGATCCTCCGCGCCGGCGGTACCGGCGAGTCCCCGGGTCTGGGCGCCACGCTGACCGTCCCCGTGACCGCGGCGACGGTCTTCGTCGGGTATGCATGGAGCGCGGGGGAGTTGACGAATGACCCGATCCATCGAGTTTCGTTGACCACCCGTTTCTGAGGTATCCGTTACCGGCACCCCCGGGTCTGAGCCCGGCCATGTGTCGATGCGCACATCGCGCGGGAGGACTTCATGCGTGAGCGGCTGATAGAGGCGGTGCTCGCCGGTTCGGAGCTCGATGCCCGGGAACTCACCCAGGCATTGCTCGCCGAGGGTGTGAGCGCGCGCGTCATCCTCGACGAGACGCTGGTTCCGGCCATTCGACGGGCAGGTGACCTCTGGGAACAGGGGGAGTTCTTCATCCCTGAGCTCATGCAGGCATCCACCGCGATGAAGGGTGCGATGAGCCTTCTTCGGCCCCGCCTTGGCGCCGCGGGAGACTCGGCCGGGGCAACGGTGGTGATCGGCACCATCGAAGGCGACATCCATGATATCGGCAAGACGCTGGTGGCGGGTATGCTGGAGGCAGCGGGCCACAATGTCGTGGATCTCGGAGCCGATGTTGCTCCGGCCCGTTTCGCTGAAGAGGCATCCCGTTCCAAGGCGTCCCTGATCTGCGTCTCCGCATTGCTCACCACCACGATGCTCAACCAGCAGAAGGTCATCGAGGAGAGGAACCGGGCCGGCCTGGCCCACGTCGCACGCGTCATGGTCGGCGGAGCCCCCGTCTCCCGTGCCTGGGCGGATCGCATCGGTGCGGAGGGGTACGCACCCGACGCGTTCTCCGCGGTTGATGAGGCGGCGCGGCTGCTTTCCCTGTCGAGATGATCGCCCCCATCGTGCTTGATGGTGCCATGGGCACCGCTTTGATATCACGGGGGCTCCCGTCCGGCGAGATCCCCGACCTCTGGAACCTCGAGCGCGCCTCGGAGGTCAGTGACGTGCATGCCTCCTACGTGGAAGCGGGCGCCCAGCTCCTGACGGCGAATTCGTTCGGGTCCAACCAGATCCGCCTCCGTGCGCGAAAGGCCGAGGGCCTGTGCGGAGACCTCAATCTCGCGGCCGTACGCATAGCCCGGCGCGCGTCCGGGGGATTGCCCGTCGCCGGAGACATCGGCCCCACCGGAGAGATGTTGGCGCCCTTGGGGCGCATCACCGAAGAGGAGGCGTTCGCTGCCTTCCGGGATCAGGCTCGGCACCTGGCGGCGGCGGGAGTCGATCTTTTCATCGTGGAGACATTCTTCAATGCCCAGGAGGCGCGCTGTGCCCTGCGCGCCGTAAGAAACGTCTGCAGCCTGCCGGTGTGGGTGAGCCTGACCTTCCGGCGCACTGCGCGCGGCTTCTTCACCGTGTACGGAGACAGACCCGTTCCGTCGCTCACCCGTCTGCTGGAGGAAGGAGCCGAGAAGGCCGGCGCCAACTGCACTCTCGCATCCCCAGATATGGCGGCCTTGGCCCGGGATATTGTTCCCGACCTCGGAGTGCAATCCTTCTTCCAGCCGAACGCGGGAGAACCGGAAGCAAAGAATGGCACAATCGTGTACCCCGAGCTCGCCGTGACCTTCGCCGGCGAACTGGCCGCCATCGCGTCTCTCGGCGCGGGGGCCCTGGGAGGGTGCTGCGGTACCACACCGGAACACATCGAGGCGCTGGCTTGCGCCGTAATGAGGAGGTCGTCGTGACGCCCCGTCTGGAAGTACTGTCTGCGGACACCGTTGATCTCATTGTGCGCGAAGCTCTCGACATCCTGGAGGCCCACGGGGTATGGGTGGAGCATGCGGAGGCTGAGTCCCTCCTTCTGGGTGCCGGAGCATCCAGGAAGGGCAAGCGCGTGGTGCTCCCTCCGGCCTTGGTGCGACAAGCCTTGGCGAGCGCTCCGCCTCAAATCTCCTTCTGGGATTCCCGCGGCGAAAGAGAGATCGTGGTCGGCGGTGAAACCTCCCACTTCGTTCCGGGGTCCGCCGCGCTCCAGCTCTGGGATCCAGTCGCCATGGCCTACCGCTTGCCGGTGACGCACGACCTGGCACAGTTGGCGCGGCTGGTGGGCTCTCTGGAACATCTGTCGTTCCAGAGTACCTCCATCGTCTCATCGGACGTACCGGAAGCCGTCGCCGACCGGTACCGATTGCTCATCGCCCTCCTATACTGCCGCAAACCGGTCATCACCGGCACGTTCGCCGTGGATGCATTCGTACCCATGCAGGCAATGCTCGAGACGGTGCGAGGAGGAGCCGCGGAGTTGGCGAACAAGCCGCTGGCGATCTTCGATTGCTGCCCGTCCGCGCCGCTTTCGTGGAGCATTCTCACCACCGATGCCTTGCTCCGTGCGGCGCGAGCCCGCATCCCGGCCGAGCTGGTCTCCATGCCGATGGCCGGGGCAACGGGGCCCGTGACGCTGGCCGGGTGCGTGGTGCAGCATTGCGCGGAGAATCTCGCCGGGGTCACCATTCACCAGCTGGCGAATCCGGGCGCGCCCATCATCTATGGCGGAAGTCCAGGTATCATGGATATGCGCCACGGCACGACGCCCATGGGTGCGGTGGAGACCCATCTCATCGACATGGGGAATGCGCAGGTCGGGCGACACCTGCGGCTCCCCACCCATTCCTACATGGGCCTCTCCGACTCGGCCTGGCCCGACTATCAGGCGGGCGCGGAATCGGTGCTGGGCGGAGCTATGGCAATGCTGGCCGGCGTGGGCATCGTCTCGGGTGCCGGCATGCTCAAGTTCGAGAACCGTCAGAGCCTGGAGAAGCTGGTGCTCGACAACGAGTTCATCGGTGCGATCAAGCGGCTGTCCCGCGGCATCGAGATCCGAGAAAGGCCCCTCGCCCTCCACCTGATGGAGCCCTTGATCGCGAAGGGCCACCTGCTCGACCACGACCACACGCGGGCGTGGTTGCGCGCGGAGCACTATTTCCCCGGGCCGGCGGTGGAACGACGCGCCGAGCCGCCACCCGAGTCGGAGGCGGGGGGCGCCCTCGGACGGGCTCGGCAGGTGGCACACAGAC
>JALOPK010000376.1 GCA_025453925.1 Candidatus Eiseniibacteriota bacterium
GGCGAGCCGCACACCGTGAAGCAAGGCGAGATGATCTTGATGCCGGCGAACATTCCGCACGCGCTCAAGGCGGTCGAGCGGTTCAAGATGCTGCTGACGATGATTCGCGAGCCCGTGGCATAGCGTGAGGTGCGAGGACACGACGGTCAGAGACCGCCGTGTCCGGTGAGACGGCTGAGGGAACGCTGGTTCCGAGGCTACCGCGCGAAGCCCTGGCGAACTGGATCGCCCACGGGCGGGTCCGAATCCCGCCAGAGGTGCACTATTCTCATATTAGGATAGTGCCTCAGAGGCCCTTCGGACGCCTGATAGAGTGCCCGGAGTCCTCGATCGCGGGACCAGGCGCGACTGACCGGTGGCAGGCACGTTGATGGGTGAATCGACCAACCAGGAGGAGATAGATGCAGATGGTTCAAAGGATCGCCCCGTGTCTGTGGTTCGACGACAAGGCGGAAGAAGCGGCAGGCTTCTACGTATCCGTGTTCCCCAACTCGAGAATCATGAAGGTGATTCGATATGGAGAGGCCGGGCATGAGATCCACGGGAGGCCAGCCGGAACCGTGATGACCGTGGCATTCGAGCTCGACGGCCACGCCTTCGTTGCCCTCAACGGCGGCCCCCTGTTCGCGTTCAATGAGGCCATCTCTCTGCAGGTCTACTGCGACACCCAGGATGAAGTTGACTACTACTGGGAGAGACTATCAGCGGGAGGGGATGCCGACGCCCAACAGTGTGGCTGGCTCAAGGACAAGTACGGTGTCTCATGGCAGGTTGTCCCGACTGTCCTGATCGAGATGATGGGCGAGTCAGATGTCGCGAAGTCGCAACGCGCCACGGAGGCGATGCTCCGGATGAAGAAGTTCGACATTGCCCAGCTCACGAGGGCCTACGCGGGAGCGTGACGAGCCTGGTTGGCCTCCAATATGCTCTGGCAGTACGTGAGACGAGTTTGCAACTCCGTCCCACGTCCCGCGCATCACACTGAGAAGGAGGAATATCCATGAATCCGGTCGTCCACTTCGAGATGCCCTATGAGAACCGCGAACGGATGGCGAGGTTCTACGAGTCTGCGTTCGGTTGGCAGACACGAATGCTCGGCGAGGAGATGGGCAACTACGTGCTCGCCACCACGACCGAGACTGATGAGAACGGGCCGACGAGGCCTGGCGCGATCAACGGCGGCTTCCACGAGAGGCTGCCCGATCTGCCCGTGCAGGGCCCGTCCCTGGTGATCGCCGTTGACGCTATCAGGGAAACCGTCAAGAAGGTCATCGCGGCGGGAGGCACGCTGCTCGGCGAACCGATGGAGATACCGGGCGTGGGACAGTATGCCTCATTCGTCGATCCCGAGGGCAACCGCCTGAGCATGCTCCAGCCCATCCCGCGCAACTGGCACGCGCCCGCGTCGGGCTAGAGGCCCGGGCCTTGCCGAGCGGGAGTACGCGGCCTCAAGAGCGCGTGCCCGGCACTGATGGACGGCAGTCCGCCGGTGTGGAGTGGCTGAGCAACCCGACGCGGACGGAGTGGAGGTCCCGCCCGAAAAGGATGAAAAGGGCGTCCCGGTACGCGCGTTGCGAGACGGCGTAGCGTTCGCGAAGGCGCGTGCAGGGCGTGTATGTGATGCAGTGGAAGGCCTCCGGGGGTTCGACGGCCAAGTAGTGAGTTGTGGGAGGTGAGCGGAGCGACTCCACTCCGACGAAACTGCCGGGCAACCGATCAACTACCGTGAGTATGCCCGAGATCCGATGGGATCCGTCTTTGCACCCAGGCGAGGAGATCGCCGGAACAGGACAGTGGAGAGGACCGGGGCGGATCGGCGGACCATCGTGAACCTTGTGGTAGCGCTCTTGACTGTCTCGCGATTGCGCTCCGCTCGCATGTCGGGCATTGCTCCACGTTCAATTCCCACTCGCCGCGAATTGGTGCCCTGACAACCCATTGCAGCACGACGCGGCCTTCGTACGAAGGAGAGACCGCCCGTCCGCGGGGAACTCTGAGGGTCTTCAAGGGCACTCTGCTCTTGTCCCGGGCGATGCCATCGGCCGACCACGGAGTGAGCAACAGGGTGAAGTCCAGGATGACGTGGGGATGAACGGGCAGTGGCGGGGACTTCGATCCTGGCGTCACGTGGGACGCAGCCGTGATGCTGGGTTTCGCTGTGCCCCTGTCTGCTGATGGTCAACGCCGCGCTGAGGTTCTGGACCGCTCTCGCCGGATCTTTTCTGCCGCAAGTCGGGTTTGTTGTTTCACCCGCGATGCTCTCATCGCCCGTACCGCAGGACGACCCGTACAGAACACAGTGGATACAAGGCTTCTCATCAACGGCCGACAACGAGGTTCGCGTGCGATTGTTGCAGGTCATGCTTGTTCTCGGCTACGCGGCAACCATGGCCGCCGGGCCTGCCATGGATCTGGTGCTTTGTCGGGAGGTGGAATCTGGTGAGCACCACGTGGAATCCCGTCACTCGTTCTGTGGGGAGGCCTCAGCAGAAGGTGGCGAGCCCGATTCCGCCTCACCGAGTCTGGCGGCCCGCGTCGGGCGCTTCTCCTGCGTCGATCTCACCCTGGTGTCCGCGGCCCATCCCACTCGCGACCCACGTCGCACGGCCTCGCTCCCCCCAGCCACGTCCTTCGCTCAGAGTGGGTTGAGCCGGGCTGCGCATCCCGTGCCCGGCCATCAGTCGAGGGACATGGTACTCGAATTCGTACAACTGGCCATCACCACCCTGCTCTCCTCCACCGTCCTCATCATCTGAGTCCTGCCGGCTCCCCTGTCGCCTGACGCGGCCTTGCGCCGCGTCGCCATGGCATCGCGAGGTGCCGAGGCGGCGACATCTGGTTCGCACACATCACGATTACATCTACACAGGAGTTGATCATGGAGTACGGTTGCAGGAGAGCGTTCACGCTCATCTGTCTCCTCTGTGTCGCATCACCGGGCGTTGGAGGCGCGGACACAGGGGAAATGACCCTGTCGGAGGTCTACCGCCGGGTCGAGGCCTTAAGCCCCGACCTGGCCGCGTCGGCGGCAGTGCGTTCTGCGGCCGGTGAAGGAGTTCGCCAGGCGCGAGCACGTCCGAACCCTGAACTGGAAATCGAAATGGAAGACTTCGGTTCCGGCCCCATCGAGGTCATGGTGACGCAGGCCGTGGCGATTGGTGGCGTGCGCGGGGCGGGTATTCGCCGCGCCCTGGCCCAGCGGGATGTGGCACAGTATGACCTCGAGTCTGCCCACATTCATCACCGCGCGGAAGCGATGCGCAGGTTCGCCAGCGTCATTGCCGCGAGACAGAACGTTGGGGTCGCTGATTCCCTAGTGGCACTGGCACAGGCCACTATGGCTTCCATCAGACGTCGAGTTGAGATCGGATCGGCCATGCCGGTCGATTCAATCCGTGCTGAGATAGAACTCCGCGAGATCCGTCTGCGGCGTACCGAGGCGATCAGGGACTATGGGCAGGCACGGCGCGATCTGGCCGCGCTGTGGGGCGATCTCTCGGAACCCGCCTGGGAGCCCGCTGGTGATTTCGAATGTGCACCGTTCCCGCTCCCGGGCGACCAGGTACTCCGGGCGGTGGAAACCCACCCGGCCATGAAGGCAATGGCGGCGGAGGTTCAGGCCACGATGGAGGACCGCTCGGAAGCCGAAGCCGAGGTG
>JALOPK010000067.1 GCA_025453925.1 Candidatus Eiseniibacteriota bacterium
CCGCGGGCCGATGTTTCACGTGAAACATCGGCCCGCGGGAGGCCAGGCGGAGGCGGTTCATCAGCCGGAAATCCTGGCACGTACGAGAGGTCGCGACCGAGGGAGGAGCTTGTGGGGATAACCGTGGCCATGGCGAACCAGAAGGGCGGCGTCGGCAAGACCACCACCGCCGTGAACCTCGGTGCGTCCCTGGCGATGCTCGGTCAGCGGGTCTTGCTGGTGGACGTGGACCCCCAGGCGAACACCACCAGCGGCGTCGGCATCCGACTCGCCGAAGACCAGGTTTCCACCTACGAATGCCTTCTGGAGCAACGTGGCGCCGCCGCCGCCGTTCGCGCGACCGCCGTTCCCGGATTGGAGCTTCTGCCCGCCCACCCGCGTCTTGTCGGCGCCGAGGTGGAGCTGGTTCCCGCCCCGAATCGTGAGCACAAGTTGCGGCGCGTGCTGTCGTCGGTCTCCGCCCAGTATGACTATCTCCTGGTTGACTGTCCGCCCTCGCTGGGGCTACTCACGCTCAATGCGTTGGTTTCCGCGGATTCGGTGCTGGTTCCCATCCAGTGCGAGTACTACGCTCTCGAGGGCCTCACCAGTCTGCTCTCGACCATCAAGGCGGTGAGGAGAAGTCTCAACCCGCACCTGAGCATCCTGGGCGTCCTTCTCACCATGTACGATCGGAGGGTGCGGCTCACCGCGCACATCGAAGAGGAGATCCGAGGGTACTTCTCCAACCTGGTCTTCAGGACGGCCATACCGCGCAATGTCAAACTGAGCGAGGCTCCCAGTTTTGGGAAGCCCATCGTTCTTTACGATCTCCTGTCAAAGGGGGCGGAGAGTTATCTGTCACTGGCAAGGGAGGTGATCTCTCGTGGCGAGAAAGGTTCTCGGTCAAGGGCTTCGAGCCCTCATCCCTGAGGATTCCAGGCTGCCCGGCGCGTCAGGGGCTGAGCAGGCGCTCACTCTGGTTCCCCTCGACAGAATCGCGCCGAATCCGCACCAACCCCGGCAACGGTTCAACGACGACCGGATTTCCGATCTGGCACAGTCAATCAGGGAACAGGGCATCCTGCAGCCCATCGTGGTCCGCCGCACGGAAGGCAACTTCGAAGTCGTCGTGGGTGAACGACGGGTACGCGCCGCGCGCCTTGCAGGGCTTGACGCCGTCCCGGCAGTGGTGAAGGATGGCCTGGAGCCCGCCGATCTCCTTGCGCTTGCGCTGGTGGAGAATATCCAGAGGGAAGACCTTGACCCCATCGAGGAAGCCCAGGCGTACCGCGAGCTGATGGAGCGAGGGGGGATGACGCAGCAGGAGGTGGCCGCGAAGGTCGGCAAGAGCAGGGAAGCGATTGCGAATACGCTCCGGCTGCTGAACCTGTCCCGCGACCTACAACGACTCGTCGCCGAGGGAGGACTCTCCGCCGGACACGCCCGCGCGCTGCTCGCTGCCCCGGCCGCCCGACGACCTCAGCTAGCCGAACTCGCACGGTCCCTCGGCCTCTCCGTGCGGCAGTTGGAGCGCCGGGCACGGGAGTCAGCTTGCCCACGCGTCAAAGGGTCGCCCGATCCGAACGTCGCCGCCCTGGAAACCGAACTGGAAGAGCTGTTTGCCGCGAGGGTCAAGCTCACCTGCCATGGGAAGGCCGGCCGCCTGGAGGTGAGGTTCCAGTCATTCGAGGAACTGGATCGCATCGTGGCGCTTCTCAGGAGGGGAACCCACCGGTAACGCCACCTCAGGGCGAGAGGGTGCTTCTTCGCCAGCGTGCAACAAAGCCATCCTCGATCTCGGTTCCACTCATGGCGATGCGCGTCAGGGCGAAGTCATAGCGTACGGGGTCGTCCGGGCGCAACTGACGGAATCCCGCGGTGACTTCCGCGGCGGTCACCCCATCAGGACGGCATCGGCCGGAGAGCCCCAGACGTTGGGCCAGTCTGAACATGTGGGTATCAAGGGGGATCGTCAGTCGCTCCTTCCCAACGTCATCCCATCCGCCTGGATCGACGTCATCAGAGCGCACCAGCCATCGCAGAAAGAGATGAAGCCGCTTGCAAGCACTGCCTCGTTCCGGAGCGGGGAGCAGGCTGGTCTGCAGATCAGCGGGGTTGAGCTGGGCGACGAATCGTCGGAGCGCATCCTGGGTGTTCCCGTCGTGGAGCGACAGCCCCGCCAGGAAGCAGCTCTTCAGGGACCCGTACCGCCGAATCGCCCGCCGAATGCCGGCCAGGAGCGAGATCAGTTCCCGATCGGTGGTGAATCGATGGCGGAATCCGGCCAGGGCTTCGGCCACGATGGAGATGTCTCGACGGCAGACGGCGGCTCTCGGAGCCTGAATCCGGTCGAGAACCCAGGCGATGCTCCGGTGTATCCCCGCCACCCGCCCGTAGGCGAGCGTCGACGCGATGAGCGCGACGATTTCTCGATCGAGAGGGTCATCGTAGCGGTACAGGAACTCGACGGGATCGGGGTAGACCATCTCCCGGCGGTTGAAGGTGAAGTAGGCATCCTCAAGCAGGATTCGCCTTTCAGTGAAGGACGATGATGGGGTCGCTGACACGGATTGGAGAGGGGGCGGGTGGGATGGACCCCGGACGATGTGGCGGGGAACGGGGCGGTCGTGGTTGCGACCGCCCCGACACCGGGTCGGCTACGCCTTCCAGAGGCCGTGCAGGTTGCAGTACTCCCGCGCGATCACAGTGGTCGCCGAAATCGGGAACAGACTGACCGGCGGGTCTCCGGGATTCAGGAACCGGCGGTACACCACGCCGTCGGCAATCAGCTCGATCCACTCGATGTAGTGGGCATCAACCATCGGATGGAGCACGCTGCCGACGGAAACCTTGATACCGCCATCGATTCGCTCGATGACCGGAACATGCTTCTCTTTGGCGGCATCAGTGGTGTTCTCAGTAAGGCGTAGCATGGGTTCACCGCAGCAGACCAGAGCGCCTTCTCCCCCGTGAAGAACTTCCACTATGTTGCCGCACGCCGTGCACTTGTAGACTTCCAGTCTCGCCGCCATAGCGACCTCCTGGTTGAGCGGCCGGTGGTCCGGCCGCCAGGTGAGGAATTCTGATCTCCCGGCCGCTCCCTCCCGGCGAGCACCGCGGTCCCGCCGCCTGGTTGGAGGTGCGACAGTGGAGCGGATTCAGGGGCAGCCGCCCCTGAACAACAAACTACCAGTTTTCCCCCAACAACTCGAAATAGCCCTGGGGGTGGGCGCAGGCGGGGCACATCTTCGGCGCTTCATTGCCTTGGTGACGATACCCACAGTTCATGCAGCGCCAGACTACAGGCTGCTCTCGCTTGAAGACCCTGTCGTTCTCTATGTTACACGCCAGGTCCACGTACCGCTTCTCGTGTTGCTTTTCGGCAACCGAGACGGATCGGAACAGCGCCGCGACATCTTTGAGCCCCTCTTCGTCGGCCACCGCCGCGAAACCGGGGTACATCTCGGTGTGTTCATGGTGCTCGCCGGCGGCGGCCGCCTTTAGGTTCTCCGCCGTGGTGGCGACGATCCCTGCGGGGAATGAGGCCTGGATCTCCAGTTCCCCACCCTCCAGCATGGCGAAGAAGCGCTTGGCGTGTTCCTTCTCATGATTCGCGGTCTCCTCGAAGATCGCGGCGATCTGCTGATATCCCTCCTTCTTCGCCTGAGACGCGAAGTAGGTGTAACGGTTCCGCGCCTGTGACTCGCCTGCAAAGGCGGCAAGCAGATTCCGCTCAGAGCGTGTTCCCTTGATTCGACCCAAGGCGTCCTCCTTTGACTGTGTCATGTTTCTTGCTCAGCCTGGCTTTCGGGGTCGTTGAGCCATGATTCCTGCACGCCTGGCACACACCGATGAATTCCGCGCGGAGGCCGATTATCTCGTACCCCCGGTGGGCCGGGATCTCCGTTCCTCCGATGTCGACGCGAACGCCGTGGAGGTCATCCAGGCGGTCACATCGGACGCACCTGATGTGCATATGGGCCGATGTGTCGCCGTCGAAACGCACCGGAGAGCTTCCAATGTCCAGCCTCTGCACCAGAGACTGCTGGGACAGGACGTCGAGATTCCGGTACACGGTGGCGAGGCTGATTCGCGGCAGGGTGCGACGCACCTCGACGTACACTTCGTCGGTTGTGGGATGCACACGCTGCTCGCGAAATGCTTGCAGCACCGCCAATACGGCCTTGCGTTGACGCGTCATGCGATACGAGGTCTCCGACCCCATAGTAACCTCCATCGAAATAGGAATCACTTGCAATATAGCCGTGTCGGAGAGACCGTCAAGACGCTGCGGATTCCTCTCGCGTCCACGGTAAAGCCGGGCATCAGCCTTCAGCCGTGCGGAGCCACCGTCGGAGTCGGGGGACGATACTGCCCGCCAAACCGAGAGGAGGTCCGGCATTCACCCGCACGAGGGTGGAATCCCCACCGGCCCGCACGAGGGAAAGCTCCACCACCCTGTCTCCCAGGGCGAGGCGGAGGGCGGCCATCTCCTCCGGACCCTCGACAGCGCCGATATCCTCGGTGAAACGCGCGATCCGGGCATCGCGGATCATGGAGAGCAGGCTCTCCGGGGAGGCTTCCGTGGTCCATTGCTCGGACGTCTTCCATCCGTCGAGGCTGCGCCTCGCGGATGCCGCCACCTCGCCTATGCGCAGATCAATGCTGTCAACGAGCTCAGTGTCCATCTCGATCACCATCCGGGATCGCCAGCAACGAGGGTCTCGTGAGAGAGAGTCCGGCTCAATGCCGCGTGCCACGGCGCAGCCTCCAAGGTGGTTGGCCCTCACGAGCCGCGCTGCTTTGCGTCGAGGCCCCACATTGATGATCGCGGTTTCCCCGTCGGCCCGGGTGAAGGCGATGACCAGTTCCGGTGGCCACATGCCGTCACCCGCCCCGTTGAGGAACGACTCCACCCGAGCCGCCTCGAAGCCCCGGATGAGTCGCATGACCGCCGACCCGTCGGCAGGGTCGGCGCCGACGAGCCAGCTCCCCTGCTCGGTGCGCGTCAGGGCAAGCGCGTCCCCCGCCGGGCCGGTCATGCGGATCGCCTGGATTTCGAACGGGGGGAAGGGCAGCACGGACCGATCGCGCCAACTGTCCCACCCCGCGAGGAGCAGGGGAGTGAGACTGGTGTCCACGGCGAGGGTCCAGGAACGTGCACTGCTTCGCACGATGAGCGACTCCGGCCGAGGCAGACAGACTCGCAGAGTGTCTGCATATCCCGCGCCCCGGAGGATCCAGGTCGCTGCCGGCTCACAGGCCTCCTGCGGTACGTACCCCCGGACCACCGGCTCCCCGAGGCGGCGCAGCAGGGATCGCACCAGGGCTTCATCGGCGCGGGCAGGGCGCGGCTCATCGATCCGCCATCCCTCGGCCGTTCTCGCCAGCACCACCGCGGAGTCACCAATGGTGCATCGCAGCGTGTCAACCGTGCCGGCGTCGGGTTCGAGTACCCGCCTGCTCCGAAGCCCTCCCACGGCGCTTGACAGCCTGAAGAACACGCCGTCAGGAACGAGACAGATGACCGCGCTGTCGGCGGTTTGCGCGTACCGATGGTCGCCCGCCGGGTTGCGCCCCCCCAATGTGAGCAGCGCGAGTTCAGAAGAGGCGCTGCGCGCGACCACCGTCAGAGCCGGCGGAGCAAGCCCGAACTGTTTCCGGCTCCCGCCTGCGGGGAAGGACCGTTCCGCGCGGACTTCGCCGAGTTGCTCCAGCAGTGACTCCACTGAACCACCGTCTGCTGCGTCGACGACCGGGCGGACGAGCTGCCATCGGCCTGCCGTCCTCACGACCACACTGGTCTCGGCCTCTACTGCCATCACCTCCGCGACATCTCCCCGGGAGAAACTGAGCAAGGGCCGCTCGGCCGCGGGGGTGCCACGATCCAGTTTCACTACCGCAACCCCCAACGCGCAGCAGGCCGAGAGCAGTCCCACGGTCCGCCACCGCATGACGCTACCTCCTGCGCAGCCGCACGGCGAGTCCGGCAAACACCACCGCGCCCGGGCACACCACGACGACCAGAATGAAGATGCTACGTGCCGCCTCACCGGTGAGGGTGAGATAGGTGCCATCGACCGTCCTGGGCCGTATCGCGATAAGCTCTCCGCGTTCGGCCAACCACGAGACGGCGTTCATCCCCAGATCACGGTTGCCGGAGACATCAATGAACCCGTTGGAGAGGAAATCCGCGTCGCCGAATACCACCAGCCTGCCCGCGGCCGGAGTGGCCGTACTGTCCGGAGGTCCGACCCCTGACCACGACGCAGCGGCTGCCACGCATAACGGGCCGCCATCCTCATCACCGTCACAGGCGATCCTGTCCCCCGAAAGCGAGCCGGTTTCGCCCCAGCTCGCATCGCTGGTCTGCGCAAGGCATGTTGCCGTACTGGAGGCGGAGGCCGAGTCGGCGACGACCAGGGAGCGGCACATGGGGAAGAAGGATGCCGCGGTGAACCCCTTGGTGACGGGATGGCTTCCATCGTACTGCGCCACCAGCGGCACCACCTCGCTCATGCCGAAGATGCTGCCAACCCCGCTGGCGTCCACGATCACGTCGTCGCGGGGAAGAATGCCGCGGGGAACCAGGATCTCCCGCAGGCTGGGACCGTTCGGCTCGAGGAGAACCATGATGCGGCCGCCTCGATCCAGGAAGCGGTTCAGGCTGTCCATCTCTGCGGCGAGGAAGGGGGAAGTCGGCCCGGGTACCATCAACAGATCTCCGGGTTCGGGGAGGCCATCCCGGAGGATGATCACATCGCTCACGGCGTAGTTCTCCGCCGCCAGCGTCTCCGCCAGCCTGCTTATGCCCGTCTTGGTGTCGTCGGCTCGGGTGCGTTCCCCGTGTCCAACCACAAGATGCAGGGACATGCGGTCGGGATCGCGCAGGCGAATCAAAGCAGATGTGAGCGTCTGCTCGGAGAGGGAAGTCAATCGTTCCCGCTGCTCACCCCAGGAGAGCACCACGGTGCCGTATTCGCGAATCCCGAAGGCCTGCGCTTCTTCAGGGTGGCGGTCGGGATCCACGATGCGGAATGTGAAATGGCGCGACACGGCGCCATACTCGGCGAGGAGGTCGCGAGCCTCGCGGTCTTCATCCTGGCTGAAGGCGACGGCCTCGACCGGGCCGGGCAGGCTTGCCAGCACATGCCGGGTCTGGGGCGACAGGGTGAACCTCTTGGCGCGAGTCGTGTCCCACCGGAGCGTATGGCGGGATGCCAGGAGGTTGAGAACTACCAGCAGCCCAAGAATCAGCGCACACCCGAGGGCCAGTGGGACGGTGGCCCCACGGGCGTGGCCGCTCACCCTCCGGAGCGCTGAGGAAGGCCAGGCGGCGAGAAGGAGGATGCCGGCACCGATGGCGATGCGAGAGAGCGACTCCGGGCCGACCCCCATGGCGGCCAGCACCAGCCCTGCCGCCACCGCCGCCACACCGGTTGCCATCGACAGTTGTTGGAGACGCGTCATCACCTACCTCCCGTGACGAGACGCGAGGAGCTGCGCGGCGACGAACAGGGGGAAGAATGTCAGGCAGGCGAAGAACACCAGATGAGAGGTGTCCAGGATGCCCTTGGTGAACTCCTCATAGTGCGCCATGACCGAGAGGTAGTTGAGAACCGATGCCAGGCTGCCCTCGGTGATGGATCCGGCCCAGCTCACTACCCAGAGCAGGAGCAGGAAGCCGAAGCTGGTCACGGCGGCCACGATCTGGCTCTCACTGGCGGCAGACGCCAGCACGCCCCACGCGACGAACCCCGCGCCCATCAGGAACAGGCCGGCGACTGCCGATGCGGCAGGCCCGGGATCCACGTCGCCCACCATCAGCACCACGAGAGGGTACACGCAGGTGAGGATCGCCAAGACGGCGACGAGGCCCAGGGCTCCCAAGAACTTGCCGCCGACCACGTGCCACGCCGTCACCGGAGAGGTGAACAGCAGCTCTGCAGTCCCGCTCCGGCGTTCCTCCGCAAGGAGCCGCATGGTGATCATAGGGATCACCATGAGCAGGATCAAGCTCAGATTCATGTAGAGGGGACGAATGACCATGTCGTTGATGTTGAGTTGCTCCTCCGAGTATCCATACTGCATGAACTGAAAAGAGAGCCTACTGAAATATGATAGCATTGTATAGAAGAAAAACCCACCTATCAACAAGAATACAGTAGTGACCACATAGGCCATTGGTGACGCGAAGTATGACCTGAATTCCTTTCGCGCGATGGTCAATACCGTGCTCATTCGGCCTCCTCTCTGGTGAGTTCAAGGAACACCTCTTCGAGACTGGCGCCCTCGGGCGTCAACTCGTGCAACCCCAGCCCGCTCATCAGCACCGCGCGGGCCAGTTCCTCCCGGAGTGCGGGGTCCCCGCCCATCCGCACCTCTCCCCGTACCACTCCGGCCTCCCCCGGCCGCAGCGAGACCACGCGCACGTAGGGAAGTGACGCGAAGAGCGCCCGGATCTGGTCAGCCCCCCCGCGGATGCTCAGCCGAACGGTGAGGACTCCTTCCAGGCGTGCAGCGAGGCCGGCCGTCGTATCCTCGGCCACGATCTTCCCCTGATGGATGATAACGACGCGGTCGCAGGTCGCGCTCACCTCCGGCAGAATGTGGGAAGACAGCAAGATCGTGAGATCGCTTCCAAGCTCCCGTATGAGGTTGCGTACTTCATGTATCTGTTTGGGATCAAGGCCGACAGTGGGCTCGTCCAACACCAGCACCTGGGGAGCGTGGACAAGGGCCTGCGCGAGGCATAGCCGCTGGCGGAACCCGCGCGATAGCTCGCCGACTACCCGCCCCTGCACCGTCCCGAGGACGCAGCGCTCCACGACCGAATCCACTGCGGCGGAGCGTCGTCGGCGCGGCACCCCGCGGAGTGCCGCGAAGTATGCCAAGAGGCCCCGCACCGTCATGTCGCGGTACAACGCGGCGTTTTCCGGCACATAGCCCACACCGCGACGGACGTGCCGCGACTGGCCCGGTATGGTGAACCCGTCTACCGAAACCGTTCCCGAATCGGCGGGCAGGAAGCCCGTGATGATCCGCATGGTGGTGGTCTTTCCCGCGCCGTTGGGGCCCAGGAACCCGAGAATCTCGTGCCGGTCCACACGGAACGTCACTCCGGCAAGCGCTTGGACCGCGGCGAACCTTTTCGTGATCCCTTCAACTGCTATCATCGCCACCTCCTGATGAGCAGGCACGTCGTGCCCGCCGCCATGCCGCGTACCCCCCCAGCGCTGCGACCACGAGCAGCACGAGCCCCAACCGGCCCCACGCGGTCACCACGCGGACCCAGTTCCTTCCCACAAGGTATCCTCCGCCCACGACGATGCTCTGCCAGAGCGCCACCGCTACACCCAGCGCCCAGGCCACATGATGAAGCGGCATGCGGCCGTACCCCGCAGCGAGAAGGATGAGGGAGCGAAGACCGGGAATGAAGCGTGACACGACGACGAGGAGCACGCCGCGGCGCGCAAGAAGCGCCACCGCGCGGTCGAGGCCCGGAGCGAGGCCCAGAAGGGCGCTCCCCGCCCTAGAACTGGCCGCCAAACGTCGCCCGAATGCCCATAATGTGAGGCCGCCAAGATAACTGCCGGAGCACGAGAGGGCCAGTCCTGCCACCAGAGAGCCGCCCCGCTGCGCCAGCGCAAAACTGGCGGCCACAGTCAGCGCGTCCCCGGGGAATGGGGGGAAAGCGGTCTCTATGAACCCCGCGAGAAAGAGCACTCCATAGGTAGTTCCCGGGGCCAGGCCGTCGAGCGGGTTCAGCCCTTGCACCTATCAACCGAGGTAACCGCCCAGGCGGCCACGCCCTCGCCTCGTCCTAGAGAGCCGAGCCCCTCATTGGTGGTTGCCTTCACCGAGACGGCATCCACAGGGGCGGCGAGGGCTTCACACAGGACCCGCGTCATCGCGGGGATGTGGGGTGCGAGTTTGGGGTGCTCCAGCACCACCATGACGTCGACATTCACCACGACATGGTTTCGTGCGAGAACCAGACCCACGACGCGCTTGAGCAGTGACACACTGTCCGCATCCTTCCATGCAGGATCGGATGGCGGAAAGTGGGTGCCGAGGTCGCCAAGCGCCAAGGAACCCAGCAACGCATCGGCAATGGCATGGCAGATCACGTCACCGTCAGAATGCGCGAGAGGACCGACAGGAGAGGGCACATGAACCCCCCCCAGCACTAATGACCGGCCCTCAACCAGCCGATGTATGTCGTACCCAATGCCAATCCTCATATGCGCTCCCGGTGGTGATCAGCCAGGCGGCAACCGCCTCGGCCATGGTGAAATCAGATTCGGTGGTGATCTTGAACGCGAAGGGGCTGCCTTCGACCATACGGGGCACTACCCCGAGGCGTTCCGCTCCCCCCGACTCGTCGGTCATCTCATGTCGCGGCGCGGCGGAGACCATGGCTTCGAGGAGGTCTCGTGAGCAGGCCTGCGGAGTCTGCGCGAGGAACAGGCTCTTGCGATCGATTGTCTCGGTGACCCGCTGTCCGTCCGCGCTTCGTTTGATCGTATCCGGAACCGGCAGTGCCGGCACAGCCATGCCGGTCTCCCCGCAGGCATCGAGCACGCGGTAGGCCATTGAGAGGGGCAGAAAGGGACGGGCGGCGTCGTGCACCAGGACCACGGTGCATTCCTCGGGCACCGCCGCCAAGCCGTGTGCCACCGAATCCTGACGCAGGACGCCGCCCGTCACCACCCGAACAGCCGCCTCGCGCACGCAGGCGTCCTGCACGACCCCGGTCGCGCCAAGAGGAACAACCAAGGTCACGCCGCGGGAGCACTCCTGCAGGGCACAGAGGCTCCACCGGAACAGAGGCGTGCCAGCGAGGGGCCTGAACTGCTTCGGAATGCCGCGCCCCATCCGCGTGGATGCACCGCCCGCAACCAGGATTGACCACACGTCAGACCTCATACTGCACCAGAGCCGCAAGGTTGCCCGAGATCGCCAGCGCGAGGCCGGTGAGGAGGATCACCCACCGATTTCTCCATCCCACCAGCGCGATCCATCCCTGGTGCATGAAGAAGACGAGCGCGGGCGCGCAGGGAAGGAGAAACCGGCCTTGCGGCTGGGGAAAGTTCACGTTGTAGCGGTACACACCGACGAGTAGCAGGATGAAAGCCAATCCCAGCAGCCCGATCTCGCGTCGTGCCCCGGGGTCAGGCCGCCACCTGATGCGTCGAGTGATCACCAGCAGCATCCCTGCCATGACCATCAGGAGGACGAGCTTGACGGCGATACCGTCCACTCCCGGGAGCCGATTCGCAAACCAGGGCACCGCCAAAGGCCACCCCAGCAGCGCGAGGATCGAGCCCCCCAAGAGTGCGCCGCCGGCGCGGCCGGCCCGATTGCACCAGCGAGAACTGACCAGTCCAGCGGCGCCAATGCCCGCCGCGAGAGACACCAGAATGTAGACCGACGGCGGGGCAGTCTGCCGCGCAGACGGCCCAAACGCCGCCCACAGTGAACGCCACAGCTCGAGGGTGACGGCATACATGTACCCGAGAGAGATGCGTTCGCTGCGGACCAGCGTTGGCGATGACGCCATCTGCTGTTGCCACCCGAACGCGTCCCCGTACAAGAGCCAGTTGCGCCAGAACCACCACCCCGAGACCAGCAGCACGACCGCGAGCAGCCTCCCCGTCAGGTGGAGACACCGCGGCCAGGTGAGTCGGCCCTCCAGGGCCATGCGCACCCATGCCACCGCGAGGAACGGCACGAGAAACAGAGCGGAGAACTTGGCGAGAATCGCGGCGCCGACCAGCGTCGCCGCGCCCGCCCCTCTCCAGCCAACCCATCGGTGAGGATCAACGCCGATCCACAGAACCAGCGCCACAAGAAACTGCACGAGCGCCCCGTTGTTTACCGAGGCTGAGAGGAAGGAGGACATGGGGAGAAGACCCGACGATGCCGCCATGACCGCCGCCTCCCGGGGAGCGCCCGGGAGAAGCCGTCGCGCGATGCCGTAGTAGGCCGCCACGCTGCCTGCGCCCAAGAGGAGTGACACCCACCGTAGAGTCCAGTCGGCGCCGGTCAGGGGAGTCAGCAACGCGCATAGGGCGTAGTAGAGCGGCGGCTGATGACCCTCGGACCAGATTCCCCCGTGGCGGAAGCCCAAAGCGGGGAACTGGCGGTCAGTCGCAAGGGCGCGAACATACTCGAGATGGGCCTCCTCATCGGGCCCGTGTGCGGGCGGGAGAGCCTGCAGCCAGAGAACACCCACGCCCAGCGGAATGAGCAGTATTCCCGCAACCAGGGCGGTGGCCAACCCCGAACGAATCATCCTCCGCGCTCGGTCACGGGTTGATCGGAGCGGGCCATCCATGCCAGGTGGAGGAGGATGGCGGAGAGCATTGTCCGGAACGTTCCCACCATGACGCCTCCCAGACGGAATCTATCGAG
>JALOPK010000377.1 GCA_025453925.1 Candidatus Eiseniibacteriota bacterium
GGGCAGGACAAGCACAACGCACCCCGGGACAGTACTGAAGCGCGGAAGGCTGCCGAAGAGCTGGCCAAGCTCAAGCGTGAGGCCGAGAAGCAGCGGCAGCAACGAGAGGCGGAGCTGAAGAAGGATCCGCGATACCGGCCGGAACCTGCGACCACCGGCCGGATTGAGGTGGAGAAGAACTGGTGATGCATCCTCTCCTCATCCCGGGTTCGAGACTCACCTCCTGGTGGGCATGGCCGATGCTCGCGGTCTTTTGCCTTGCCCCACTCCCCTGCGCAGCCACGCACGCCGTGAATGCGACACTGCAGAAGACTGTGGTGGGGGTAGGCGAGACGATCGCGCTGGAGATCGTGGTGACGGGCACTGCCGAGGCAAACGTGACGGCGCAGATTCCCCCGGTGCGCGGCCTCCGCGTCTCCGGCCCTCAGACCAGCCGCATGAGTCAGACCACCATCATCAACGGCCGCCAGGAGAGCTCGATCACGACGACGTTGTCATTTGAGGTAAGTGCTCTGCAGAGCGGGCAGTTCACCATGCCCGCGTTCGCCGTGGAGGTCGACGGCGATAAGACCACCGTGGGTCCCTTCCGCCTGCGGGCCGAGCAAGGCTCACAGAGCACTCTGATCAAGCTCCGTGCTTCCATCGATGCCCGAGCGCCCTTCGTCCAGCAGCCGTTGACCTACCGGGTCACGTGGTTCGTCGCCGACGAGATCCACGGCTACGAGTTGACCATCCCTGCACTGGGCGAGCGGCACGACTATCTGGTCCAGGTCGTTGCTTCTTCGGGGACCCGCACCCAGGATCTGGTGGTCAACAAGGTGACGTACCAGGCAGCCGTTGGCCGGGAAGCGCTTGATGGCGCTGACTACACGACCTTCACCATCACCGCCCGGGTCTATCCCTTGCGTGAGGGGGCGATCGTGCTGCCGGCCCCGCTCGTTCGCGCCGCAGTGCAACAGGGGTGGGAAGTCGTCCGCGACTTCTTCTTCGCCGACCGACGTCCCAAACTGGTGACCATGACGGCGGTGGGGGAGCCGATCTCACTCTCGGTTCGGGCATTGCCGTCCGAAGGTCGTCCTCGGGGTTTCGCTGGAGCGGTTGGGCGTTACTCCTTCGCAGTCAGCGCGTCGGACAGTGTGGCACGCGTGGGAGACCCGATTCGGCTCACCATGAGAGTGCGGGGCAGCGGGTTGCTCTCCCAACTGCCGCGGCCCGAGTTGGGGACCGTGCCGGAGGTAACGCGTGACTTCGCCGTGCTGGGTATGCTGGAACCTGGTGAGATCACGGGAGATCAGATCGTCTTCGAGGAGATCGTCAGGCCCAAGACCGACTCGGTAAGAGAGTTCCCCGCGATCCCCCTTGCCTACTTCGATCCTTCGGGGGAGGAGTATCGCACGGCATGGTCAGATCCCATTCCCCTCCGGGTGGTGGCAGCGCCGGACGTGGGGCCAGTCGAAGCATTCGGGGCGGTGGATGCGGCCGCGCGAACGCCCTCCGAGGCGGTCGGAGGATTGCGGGCGCCCTACCGCGGTCCGCGACTCGCCGATACTCCCGGTGATCCCTGGTCACCGTTGGCGCACCTGCTCGTAGCCCCTGCCGCGTACTGCCTGCTTCTCGCGGGAATGACCGTGCGGCGTCGTGTTGCCCAAAACCCCGCGGGCTGGTCGCGCCGGGGTGCTGTCTTTGGGCTGGACAAGGATCTGGCCAGGCTGAAGAGGGTGGCGCGCCAGGAGGGTGACGTATTCTACTCCGAGCTGGCCGACCTCTGCGCGCGTCAGGTTGCCGCCCGCCTGGGGGTATCTCCGGCGGAGGTCACCCCGCACGATGTGTCACGCCTTGTGGGACAGGGCGTCCTATCCCCTGAAGCGGGGGTGCGGCTCCAGGGACTCCTGGAGGAGGTGGACCAGGCTCGGTTCTCGCCTCATTCGGGCGAGGCAGAGGCCAGAGTTGCGCTCCTGCCGCGGACGCGTGCGGTGATCAAGGCGGTCAAACGATCATGATCGTTTTGGCGCTGGTTCTCTCCCTTGTTGCTTCACCCGCGGGCAGTGATGTGACTACCATGCTTGCTCGGGCCGACTCGACGTACCACCAGGCGTTGGCATCGGAGGGGATGGATCGCACGATTCTGGCCCAGCGGGCGGCTGCCGTGCTGGAACAGGTGGCGGCTAGTGAGGGCCGATGGAACGGTCATGTACTCTACAACCTTGGCACGGCCTACCATCTCGGGGGAGACCTTGGTCGCGCAGTGCTCAACTACCGGAAAGCCCAGCGGCTCCTCCGCGGGTTCCCTGATCTTGAGTCCAATCTCGAGGTCGCGCTGGCGCAGCGCCGTGACAAGATCGAGCCCGGGCAGCGGGAGGAGATCGTTCGGGCGCTGTTCTTCTGGCACCATCTCCTCTCGCCAACTGCCCGCCGGTGGATCTTCGCGGGTGGCTTCCTCCTCCTGTGGCTCATGCTCACCCTGAACGTGTTCAGGCGTAACGGCGTCGCGACTGCCCTCGCAGTGCTCGCAGCGGTGATCGCTGTGGTGTTCGGGTTATCGGTGGGCAGCGACTTCATGGCCAGCGCCAGGAAAAACCATGGCGTCATCGTCACACGGGAGGTGGGCGCCAAGACGGGCCCCGGCGCGAGCTACGCGGCCGCTTACGAGGGAGGCTTGCACGCCGGAACGGAACTGCGCACCCTCGATCAGGAAGAGGGTTGGTGCCGCGTACGCCTCATCGATGGGTCCGAGTGCTGGCTTCCCGAGGACAGTTTCGAGAGGTACTGAGGGAGTTCAGTCATCAGTGGTCGGTGGGGCCTCTGGGTGCGACTGCACCCTGGACTTTCGAGGTTGAGAGTACTGCCCATGTAGCCACGCCGATCTGCGGCGTGCGGCCCGGCGCAGAGCGCCGGGGCGACAGCTCGCTGCACCGTATCGCAGTCGGCTGATCGATGTACTCTCGAGCACGTCGTCAGTTGAGGGGACTGGGGGTACTATTCTAATATTAGAATAGTACCCAAACGCGTGCACGCCCGCCGGGAGCATCTCCAGCCACAATAGAGCGAGGCGAATGGAAGCTCCCCGCGCTCCGGTACCCATGGTTGGCGTCGTGAGGCGCGACCGAGTGGGCAGGCTGACGTCGTTCCGGTCTTTGCTTCTCGCTCCCATGGTCCCCGTCGGAGCGCAAGAGGGCGCTCGCGCCGATTGCCTTCGCCGACTGCGTCAAAGGCGACGAGTACTTGGGAACCCGCACGGGATCGGAGTAGGATTTGCTGTCAGGTCTCCCTGCATGGTGTCATGGGGCGTCATCCGAAGACCGCAGGGGACTGCTCCCCGTTTCGGTACCCGCGCGGCATTGGCGTCCGGCCGGATTCCGCGGGGCCCGGTGGGGCGTGCATGCTCTTGCCGGAGCATCGCACCGCAGAGCCGGCTGCGCGATCAGCCCCGCGGATGGAAGGCCCTGTGGACCTCACGAAGGAAGTCGCGGTCGAGGTGCGTGTAGATCTGAGTGGTCGTGATACTGGCATGTCCTAGGAGTTCCTGCACGACCCGTAAGTCGGCCCCACCCTCGAGGAGATGCGTCGCGAAGCTATGTCGCAGCGTGTGCGGGCTGACATCACGGCCCACGCCGGCGCGCAA
>JALOPK010000378.1 GCA_025453925.1 Candidatus Eiseniibacteriota bacterium
TGACGTTCCGTGTTCATATGCGGCCACGCATCAGAGCGGCAGTCTCTGTCCCGTTCGGTGCGACTGCAGCGCCGCCGTGAACAGCTCATGACTCCACGCCGTTTCCTCCGGAGTGACCGTCCCGAAGGGATGAGCCGGTCCTCTACCGGAGATCTCGTACATGAAGGCCATGATCATCTGCTGCACGGCGTCTGAGAAGCCAAACTCGAAGATTCCGCCGGTGATCGACGGCACTGCCGACTGGGATCCGGTGGCCACGCTGGTCCAGCCCTGCTCCCCGCCGCTGGTCGAAAGCAGCTCGAGGCACTTCGGGTTATGCGTGGAGAACCTCGCCGATCCGGCTGTTCCGTAGACCTCGAGGAACCAGCTGTTGGTGGCCCCCGGAGCCATCCGCTTGGTCTCCACGACCATGGAGAACTCCGCCCCGCTCTTGGAATCTGCGCACCGGCAGGTCAGGACCGCGTTGTCCCACGTGGTGCACGGGGCAGTCCCCCCTTTGCCGTCGGGCCTGGAGGTGACAACCTTCTGCAGATCGGCATAGACGCTCCGGGGTCTCCATCCCATGCGGAAGGGAACGTGCAACGTGTGCATCCCCAAGTCGCCCAGGCATCCATACTCGCCGTTCCTCTCGACGGTTCTCTTCCAGTTGATCGGCTTGTCGAGGTCCAGGTCGCTGGAATGGTGGAAGCCCGTCCGCACCTCGATGATCCGCCCGCAGGCGCCCGTGCGCAGCCAGCGGATCAGGCGTTGGCAGGCCGGGAAGTACGGGAACTCCGAGCTGCACCGGGCCACCACCCCGGGGTTCTCGCGGATAGCCTCGAGAATCCGGGCGTTGGCCGCCTTGTCGATGCCGAAGGGCTTCTCCCCCAGCAGGTGTTTCCCCGACCGCACGATGTCGGTGTACAGCTGCTCGTGAAGATCGTGCGGCACCGCGCAGTACACCGCCTCGATCTCACGGGCAGCCAGGAGCTCTCTGTAGTCGTCGGTCTTGACGCGGATGTCCGGGTGGCTCTCCGTGAACCAATCCCACGCTTGCCGATTGCGGTCGCAAATCGCAGCCACGACAGGCACCGGGCCGTCATCGATGAGATGACACCACCGCGCGACCGAGCTGCCGAACTCTCTGCCCATGAGGCCCAGACCGATCACCCCGAAACGCACTCTGCGTCTGTGCATATCAGCGGTAACCCAACTCGCTCTCGACCTCGGCTATCGCCTCTTCGATGATATCCATCCCGACCGCCGCGCGCTTCTCATCCATGATCAGGGGCGGGGACATGCGCAGGATGTGGCCCGCGGGGATCCAGGCGAGGCCCTTGCGGAATGCCTTCTGATACACGAGCTCGCCGGCACGGTCGAAGGGTTCCTTGGTGCTCCGGTCCTTGACCAGTTCGACGCCCAGGAGGAAGCCCTTGCCCCTCGTATCGCCCACAATCGGATGCCGTTCCTTCAACTGCTGCAGTCTCTTCGCGAAGTACTCGCCCACGGTCCGCACGTTCTCCAGGATGCCTTCCTCTTCGATGACCTCGATCGAGGCGAGCGCCGCCGCGCAGGCCATGGGATTGCCCCCGTAGCTGGACGAGGCGGAGATCTTCTCCAGCGCCTCCCCATGTTCCTCCCTGGCTACCATCGCCGTCACGGGGAAGCCGTTGCCCAGGGACTTGCCGATGGTCACGATATCCGGAGCCACTCCCCAGTGGCTCAGTGTGAGCCACTCGCCGGTGCGCCCCATGCCCGCCAGCACCTCGTCGTCGCAGATCAGGATCCGGTGCCTGTCGCACAGGCCCTTCAGTTTCGGGAAAAAATCGTCGGGCGGGAAGATGCTGCCCCCCCAACCCTGCACCGGCTCGAGCACGAACGCGGCCACGTTGCCCACGGTGCCTTCCCGGATGAACGTCTCGTAGAACCGGATATAGGCATCGGTGTCGATGGCGCCATCCGGCTTCGTCCACAGGGGGCGATAGGGATCTGGCCGCGGCACCATGTAGAATCCCGGCGCCCGCGAGGGACCGTAGCTGAGAGCCGCGCCTCTGGACATCTGGGCGCAGCTCACCGCTCCCAGGGTCTTGCCGTGAAAATCGCGATACGCCGAGATGAACTCGTGGCGGCCCGTGATCGCCCGCGCGGCACGAATGGCCGCTTCGACCGCGGCGGTCCCGTCGGAATACAGTTGGATCGCATTGAGTCTGCCCGGCAGGACGGAAGCCATCTTCTCCATCAGTCTTTCCTTGACGGGGCTGGAGAAATCGTGCGCGTTCATCAACTTCTTGGCCCAGTGGCAGACCGCTTCGGACACCTTTGGATGACAGTGGCCCAGGGAAGTCACGTAGATGCCCGAGGAAAAGTCCAGGTACTTGTTGCCATCGACGTCCGTCAACGTGATGCCGCTGCCTTCGGCGAAACACACGGGGAACAGCTTGACCTGCGAGCTCAACCCCTTCATGTACTTCGCCGTGTTCGCGTGCATCCGCCGAGACTCCGGGCCCGGCGTCTCGGTGACGAGCTTGGGTACATCCGCCGCGCTGCTCCTCCACCAGTCTCTTGCCTCACGCTGTGTGTCGCTCATGTTGGCCTCCGCTCACTCACGGAAGAAGGTGACTTCGCTGGGTTCGGACTCTATCGCCTGCGTCAGGGTTTGCCAATCGCCAAGCTCACTGCAGCCATCCCGGCAGTACAGCCTGTCTCGGCCGGCAACGGCGGCATACCTCATCGCGCACTCGGGGTCCTCTCCCTCGAGGATCGCCGCAACGAACGCTGCCGCGGCCGTGTCGCCTGCTCCACAAGTGTTCAGCACTCGGGAGTCATCCGCGCGGCAGGCGGCGCACCAGGCCTCCCTGTGGTTCCAGGCCTTCACGTCGAGGCCGGCCTGCAGCCTGTCCTTCAGGGCCGAGACATCCCCGGTCAGCAGGTACGCGCCCTCGTGCCCGGCCTTGACCAGTAGAACCGGTAGCCCCGAGTCGATCAGTTGCCTGCCGATCTTTCGGATGAAGTCGAGCGTGCTCTCGTCGCTGGGTCCGACACCTGTCACCCGCCCCTTGTGCTCCCCACGCCGCGTGGGTGCCATGATCTGCAGCAGTTCTTCCAGGCTGGGGACGAATAGATCGGTGTGCGGCAACACGAGCCGCAGCACTTTCGGCCAATCCACGCGGCCCGATTCGCCTCCCGGGTCCGGCAGACTGAAATCCAGGGAAGTCGCAACACCGCAAGCCTGCAATCTGCGGAACAGGCCCACCAGCTGTTCGCCGTCGTTCAGGAAGAACCGTCTGAGCAGCGGAGGGTAGCCGAAGTGGAACACACGGCTCCGGGACGCAGCTTCGAAATCCACGAAGCTCGTATCGAATATCTTGTTGCAGCCCGCCGACTCCAGGAAGAGGCGATCGACTCCGGGCGGAGCGATGACGATGCTGAACGCCGTGCCCTCCCGGTCGGTGGTGGTCATGCCTTCCGCGAGGCCCCGGTCATTCAGCTGTTCCATGGCCAGTCTGCCGATGGCGTCGTCTCCGAGCAAACCGTTGAGCCGTACCTTCTTGCCGAACCTCTTCAAGGCCAACCCCGTATTGGGGACCACACCCCCCAGGACCACACGCAGGGCATCGACTTCCACCAGGCCC
>JALOPK010000379.1 GCA_025453925.1 Candidatus Eiseniibacteriota bacterium
CGCGATGACCGGAGTGTCTGTCGTCCGAGAGACTTCACGTGGGTCGGCGAAGCCGTGTCAGGTGGCACGCCGCAGAGTGGCGGGGCCGGAGAACGGCGGGGCTACAGAGCACGCCGCGTACTGATCGGAAGGGCAACCGATTCGCTCGGCCGCGGGGGTCAGCCGGCGACGATGGAGGCGATTCGTTCGCCGGCGTGGCCGTCCCAGAGCGGAGGGATCAAACCTGTCTTGCCTCTGCCTTCGAGGATCCTCCCGACCTCGGCCTGCAACCGATGCATGTCACTCCCCACCAGAGTGTTGGTCCCCATCGTCACGGTGATGGGCCGTTCCGTGGTCTCCCTGACGGTGAGGCAGGGAACGCCAAGATAGGTGGTCTCCTCCTGAACACCGCCTGAGTCGGTGATCACGACCGTCGCATGCATCTGCAGCGCGAGGAAGTCCAGATAGGGCAACGGGGGGAAGAGGCTGACCGCAGCGAGAGGCGCGTCGAGCAGTGAAGGCGTACAGGGAGACGAGCCTGGGGAACGGTGAACCACAAACCGAGTATCATCTAACCGTCCCAGAGTGGCCATGGTCCTTGGGTGGATGGGGAAGATGACGGGCATGCCGTGGCCGATGGCCGCCAGTGTGTTCATCATGCTCGCCAGTCTGGCCGGATCGTCGACATTGGAGGGCCGGTGCAGGGTGACCAGACAGTAGGGCACCGCCTCAGCCTCGCGGGGTGAACGTTGAGTGGCGAGACCCATCGTTCGCTGAGCCCCCGCCTCCCCGCTCCGCGTCTCTGAGACTCCGAGGGAATCCTCCCCTCCGATTTCCTCCTTCTCCCCTCTCCCCTCGCGCCACCGGGCTTGCGCCTTGGGCAGCAGCCTCACCAGGGTATCGATCATGACGTTGCCGACCAGATGGATCTTCTCCGGAGCAACGCCTTCGCGGAGAAGGTTTTCCCTACCGTCCATCGAGGGCGCGAAGAGGAGATCAGCGATTTGGTCGGTGAGAAGCCGGTTGATCTCCTCCGGCATGGTCCGGTCGAAAGAACGGAGGCCCGCCTCTACATGGGCAACCGGGATGAGTTGCTTCGCGCACACGAGAGCGGCGGCAACGGTGGAGTTCACGTCGCCATAGACCATGACCAGATCCGGGCGATGCGCCAGGACGTGCTCCTCGAACCGCATCATGATCTGCGCGGTCTGCACGGCATGGGTGCCCGATCCGATGCCCAGATTCACCTCGGGTCGCGGCAGGCCCAGTTCCTGGAAGAAGGCCGTGGACATCGTGTCGTCGTAGTGTTGCCCAGTGTGGACCAGCGTCTGCCGTATGCCGGGCAAGGCGGTCAACGCGTGGATGACCGGAGCGGCCTTCATGAAATTCGGCCGCGCGCCGACGACGTGGAGGATGTCGCGGGAGGTCATGTCGCGCTGGCGCAAGGATACCGCCGAGGCGGCTCCTCATGATCCTCAGGCAGGCCGCACAGCCTGCCCGCCGATGTCCGCGGGATGATAGGGGCATCGGTGTGGCGCCGGGCCGCAGGCGCCCCCGGTCGCCTCGGATTCCCAAGACCGGCATGGGAGGCGGGGCATGCCCGCAGGCACTCAGTCGACACGGTAGAGCGTTCCGGTGAACCGGCAGACGCGGGAGAAGGGATACGGACACAATCCTATCGTGAGCAGAGGTCTCCGGCGCAGGTGCTTCACGTCGGAAAGGTCGACATAGCGCTTTCTGAGGCTCTCCACTATGCCCCGTGAGCCCGGGGGTGCGTCACCCTCATCCCCCCAGTTGTCGAACGACAGCGCGTTGACCAGAAGGAACTCAGAACTCCCGACGTGGCGCGAGAACCAGCCGTTGGTGCCGGATGCCCTGTTCAGCCTCCCCCTGAACCAGATGGGGTGGGCATTGCTCTCGAGGGCCAACCAGTGCGAGAGAGGGCCGGTGATCTTCTCGCCGTGATGCGAGAGGTTCGCGACCCGCCGCGAACACTCCACGACGCTGCGCGATGCGGTCGCGAACCACACCGTGTCGAGCGTCAGGTTGATGACAACGAACGCGACCAGGAAGGCCTCCCCCGTCAGTCCGCGTCGCTCCGGGACAAGCAGAAACGCGAAGATGCCTCCCAGGACGATGGAGAACACCAGGCACGGCACGCTCGCATCGAACTGGAAGCTGTTTCGGATCAGCGCACTCACACTCGTCAGGCCCGCATTGAGATAGTAAGCCGACAATGCCCACATCAGACCGGCGAGGAGGAGACCTCCGGGTCTCAACCGCCGTGGCGGATGGGCCTCTCGGTGAGACGAATGCGCCCCCGTCAGGCCCGCGGCGCTCCCGCGCGGGTCGGAGCGAGGACGAGCGAGCAGGCGGGAGACAGCCAAGAAGAACGCGGGCGGAACGAGCATCACGGTTCTGCGGTCGATGGTCAATGCCCCGGTGAGCGCGAGGGTCGCCGCTGTACCGACAATCATGCACAGGGAGAAGAACTCCACCGTGCTGAGGTCTCGGAGCGTGGTCAACAGCCCTTCCGTGAACGATCGCCGAACGAAGCCGAACCCCCAGCTCAAGGCCAGCACGAGGAGTACCGCGGTGGAGGGGTAGCGAAAGATCCCCGGCGCGATGGCCGCGGACCTGATCTGCGCGGGCACTCCGGCCAGGGACATCTGGAGGCGATACCGGCCATGATCCGTCATGAAGGAGCGGAAGTACGACAGGTGTGGTCCAATGTGGACCAGGGCAAACGGGAGCATCACGACGAGCACCCCGGCGCCGAATGCTGCCATGGAGCGGGCGCCTGATTCCTTCCGGAGATAGCAGTCGCCGACCACGAACACAACCATGGAGGGCAGGAGGTGCGCGGCAGTGAAACTCGAAAGGAATGCCATCGACAGGGCGACCCCCGCGAGCAAGGGCCACGCGATGCGCGATCCCTTCTTTGTCGTCCAGAGGAACAGCACCGCGGTCTCCCACATCAGTACGAGCATGAGCGGCGTCGCCCATCGCGCATAGAAGAGCATCTCGTGCATGGTTCCCAGGGCCACCGTGGCGGCGACCGCGGCGCGCGTCGAGTGGGTTCTCCGGATCAGAAGGAACACCATGATCTGGAGGAGCCAGAATGCGACCATCGACAGCGATCGCGCGGCAACGAACGAAACCCCGAAAGCGTTCAGAACAAGATACTGAAGACCCGTGAACAGCGGCGCGCCGACATACGCGAGATTGAACTGATCGGGCATGAATGAGGCGAAGAGCACTTTGCTGCGCGCGTTGTGCATGTAGTAACCCTCATCCATGATGTCGCCGAACCGTCTGAACGGCGACGGGTCACTGTCCAGCTTGAGGGTCTGCAAGGCGAACATCACCGCAAACAGGAGGAGAACGAGACCCGTGCTGCGACGTGTCATCAATGGACCCGGGCAGGATGGTAGCCGGCGCCTCTCGGGGGGCGCTCAGCGCATCCCACCGCGGAAGCGGGGGCGCTCATGGTGCATTCCTGCACTGTCGCCGGACTACCGTTATCACACGATCCCGGTCTTCAGGCGTCATGCTCGATCCGCTGGGGAGACACAGCCCCCGTTCGAAAATCCGGTCCGACACGTGTTCGATAATTTCGCCGCCT
>JALOPK010000380.1 GCA_025453925.1 Candidatus Eiseniibacteriota bacterium
TCAGCTGTGATGGCAATCTCCCTGCTCGTGTTCGCCTGCATGCCCGCCGCTGCAAGTTCCAAGCAGGCAGATCCGCCGGCAGCTCGTGAATTTGGCGAGACCCTGCCCCCTATCGGCTTTGTCCAATTCTGTCAGAGGGTTCCAGAAAACTGCCAGCCGGACACCCGGCATCGCCGGTTCACTATGACGGATGAGAAGTGGCTTCTCGTCCGGATGGTCAATTCCTACGTCAACGGCGCCATCGCCCCCGTCAGCGACGAGACGCTCTACGGAACGACGGAATACTGGACGCTGCCCACCGATGCCGGCGACTGCGAGGACATCATGCTTCTGAAAAAGAAGCTTCTCGTTTCAAAAGGTGTTCCGGCCGAGGCGCTGCGCATTACCGTCGTGCTCGACGAAACTGGTGCCGGCCATGCGGTGCTGACACTCATTACCTCGGCGGGTGACTATGTGCTCGACAACCGACGCAATGAGATCCGCAGCTGGTTCGCCACGGGGTACACCTTCCTCAAGCGCCAGTCCGAACACAATCCGCAAAAGTGGGTATCGCTTCAGCGGGAGGATGATCGCACCTCCGCAACCCCCGGCGGCACGGCCAGCGAATAGTCCAAGCGGACGACAGCAATTCGGAGCGCTACCCGGTCTGAGGGTGACGCGAGAACACATCCGTCACGCCGTCGCGACGCACCAGCAGAACCTCATACGGGTTGGAGGGGTCTGGCTCACCCATGCCCGGCGATCCTGTCGGCATTCCAGGAACGGTGAGGCCGATTGCGTCCGGCCGGTCGAGCAGGAGACGATCGATATCCACGGAGGGCACATGACCCTCGATGACATAACCGTCGATCATGGCCGTGTGGCAGGAGTAGAGTTCAGGCTTCAACCCGAACGCCATCTTCTTGAGAACAAGCTCTGCCATCGGCAGGTTGGTCACAGTCGCCGTGTAGCCGTTTTCCTCGAGATGCTTGATCCAGGCGAGGCAACAGCCACACCCATTGGTCGACGAAACCTCGAGATGCCTTCCCCCGGCAAGCGCGGCGCGGCTCACTACCATGAAGACCGGCAAGAGGAGACAGGTTCTGCGCGTGAGGATCATGGTATCTAGGCTCCTGCCAACATCTTCAGCTTGCGTAAGGCCACGTCGTCTGTTTCGTGCTGGTCGAGGGTACTCTGGAAGGCCCCTCCCTTCCCGAAGAGGTAGACGCCCGCCGAATGGTTCATTGTATAGTCGCTGCCGTTTCCGGATTTCTCGTAGAAGAGCCTGTAGGCCTTTGCGAAAGTCTTCAGTTGTTCGGGCGTTCCGGTCATGGCGGTAAAGTCACCCCCGAAGGCCGCGAGATAGGACTTGAGAACCTGTGGGGTGTCCCGCTCGGGATCGACCGAAACGAGAACGACGCGGATATTCTCCGCATCGCCGCCAAGCTGTTCCAGGAGGTTCGAGAGCCGCAGCAACGTCGTCGGACATACGTCGGGGCAGTGCGTGAACCCTGCAAACAACGCAACCGCCGTCTGGTCGAGGTCCTGTTTGGTGATGTTTCGACCATTCTGATCCGTCATCGTGAAGGGTCCGCCGATGTCGAAGGCGGGTACTTCCATCCGCCCAGTCTCGAGATAGAGGGCAATGGCGACACCAGCGCAGAGCGCCAGGACGGCAGCTACCCCATGTATCCAGAAGCGGCCAAACATGATCAATGCTTCAGGTGCTTTTCGGCTGGATCAGAGGCACCCAGCGGAACCACCGGAACATCGAAGTCCAGCGAGCCTGCGTCCCGGAACACCATCTTGACCGGCATCAGGCTACCGACCCTGATGTCCGAGGACACCCCCGTCATCATGATGTGCATGCCGCCCGGGCGCATCACCACTTCCCCGTGACTCGGAAGGTTCACCCCTGCGGGAAGGGGCTCCATCCTCGCAACATCGTTTTCAACGATAGTCTCGTGAACTGCGGTCGATTCGGCAACAGGGCTGTCGACAGCGAGCAGCAGATCGTCCTGACCGGACTTGTTGTGAACGGTCAGATAGACGGCACCCGTTCGTGCACCGCCCGGAGCCAGCCGGGCCCAAGCCTGTTCGACCACGATGTCTCCAAGCTTCCACGGACCGCCCGTCTCTGCTGCCAGGACGTTAGCTGTACCGGCAAGAACAGCGAAGGCGGTGATTGCGGCGGCACGCAGCACGGCCAAACCCATGATTGCTCCTTTGCTTGTCATCAACGCGACCGCAACAGGCGCAGCGCGTTCAGGGTAACGAGCACTGTGGCGCCGGTGTCCGCCAGAATGGCGATCCACAGGCCGGTGACCCCGACGATCGTGGTCACGAGGAACACCACCTTGAGGCCCAGCGCAACCGCTACGTTTTGACGAATGACGGACGTGGTTTGGCGCGACAGCCGCACGAGGCCTGCGACATCGGAGATGCGATTGTTGAGGACGGCGGCATCGGCCGCCTCGAGTGCAACATCGGTGCCCGATCCCATGGCTATTCCCACCGTGGCGGCGGCAAGTGCCGGCGCGTCATTGACGCCATCGCCGACCTTGGCGATGCCACCTGCTGCACTCTTCTCGCGGATGACGGCCAGCTTGTCCTCCGGCAGAAGCTCAGCCCTGACCTCCATGCCGACGATCCTGCCAACGGCTTCAGCGTTGGCGCGGTTGTCGCCGGTCAGCATGATCGGGATCAGGCCCAGGGCCTTGACCGCGAGAATACCGGCGATGGCATCTTCGCGCGGCTCGTCCCGGAGCGCGATCAGTCCAATGGGTTCATCGCCCGCGAGCAGCACGGAGACGCTCTTTCCCTCGGCCTCGAGTGCGGACGCCCGCGCCAGCACATCCTCACGCGTGACGTTGAGCCTGCCGGGCGCGCCGATGGTTATGGTGCGGCCCTCGACCTCTCCCTTCAGGCCCTTGCCGGGAAGAACTTCGGAGTCGACCGCCGTGAAGGTGATGTTCCTCTCCCTCGCGGCCCCCACAATGGCCATTGCCAGCGGGTGCGATGAATGAGACTCGACGGCGGCCGCGATGCGCAGCACGTCAACGTCCTGGTTCCCGCCAAGGGCAACGATGTCGGTGACCACGGGCTTGCCGTTCGTGAGGGTGCCGGTCTTGTCGAAGGCGATATGCTTCACCTTGCCGATCGCCTCCAGCACGCCGCCACCCTTGACGAGCAGTCCGCGCCGGGCGCCAGCCGCAAGCGCCGACGCTATGGAGGCAGGTGTCGAGATCACCAGTGCGCAGGGGCAGGCGATCAGCAGCAGCGTCAGCGCGCGATAGATCCAAACCTCCCAGGGCGCCTGCCAGAGGAGCGGTGGAATGAGTGCCACGGCCAACGCGAGAAGGCAGATCAGCGGCATGTACCAACGGGCAAAGCGTTCTATGAAGCGTTCTGAGGGCGCCTTGGCGTCCGCCGCCTCCTCCACGAGGCGGATGACACGCGCGATCAGCGTGTCGCCCGCGGGCTTGTCCACCCGGATACGCAGTACGGATTCGGCATTGATGGAGCCCGCCAGCACCATATCGCCCTCACCGCGGGACCGCGGCATGGACTCTCCCGTGAGAGCGGATTCATCCAGCGCTGACTTGCCCGAAACGATGACGCC
>JALOPK010000381.1 GCA_025453925.1 Candidatus Eiseniibacteriota bacterium
ATGCTCGAGTTTGATCTTGCGGCATTCCCGACGGCATGGGCAGTCGGCGACACCCTTGTCGTGCACGTCCATGGAGCCGGCTCCAACTACACACAACCGGAAGACAGAGAGTTTGTCGGTGTGCTCACCAAGCCGGCCATCGTGTGGCTGTCCAAGCTGGGTCCAAACGGCGAGTTCTTCCTGCCGGTGGGGCTCTCCTCATTCTCGGCGGTGCCGCAGTCTGCTTCACCCGAGGGCGAGGCTGAGCCAGATGAACCAGGCTGGTCCCACCACCACGCACCCTGCCGCCGCGGCGATATCCACCAAGGCCCCCACATGGAGAACCGTGCCGAGGAAGACGATCTCGTACATGGCGGCGCCTGCCAGGCCGAGCCACCCAAGTCCATGCGGCAGAAGAGACGATCTCAGGATATGAGATGCGACGGCTGCGAACCAGGCCCCCACGAGGGCAAAGCTGAACAGGCCGGTGGGATCGATCCGCGACAGACCCGCCGCGACCAGCGCGGCACGCGCCTGTTCTCCCGACGTCAGGAAACCGCGGGACAGCCGTAGCGCGTGCGACTGCATGAGCGCGTAGTCCAGCGACGCGACGAGGAGTCCCGCAACGCCCAGGACGTTGGCCATGCGCCCCAATAGCGATTCCGATCCGATCAGGTTTGACAGCCCGAGCGCGACACCCAAGGCCGACAGCGAGGCGGCGACGAAGAGCCAATAATGTAAACGAAACAACCGCGAGGATGTGGCCAAGGATTCGAAGAATCTGGGTGAGATGCCTTTCGATAGGTGAAGCTGGTCTCGCGGCAGCAACAGATGCGTGACGCCAACCGCCAGGTACGAGAGCGCTGCAGCGAGGGCGAACCACCTGATGGTCTGAGCCGTGCCGAGGTCGGGCACTTCGAACCTCCTTCAGTTCCCGCTGTTTTCTTCTGGCTCAGGATGGAGGATATCACCCCGGCCTCACTGAACCTGACCTGCTCGCGCCGATGAAACCTCCATCGTGAAATCCAACCTGCCCGCATCACCTCCAGGCCCGGAGTCAGGAGCGAGCCCCCCGCGATCGATTGGCACGCCACACGACTCCAAGCGGGCGGCCTCCTCACGGTCTTCTTGCACGGCAATCCACGATCGGCTCGGGCGGGGTCGCCCAGATAGGTTTGTACACCGAAACTGACCTACCGCATCAAGACCATAGTCCGCTGGACGACCTCGCCGCCCACTTCCAGGCGCCACCGATAGACGCCGGGGGCAAGTCCGGGATCAGGCCGCCATGTGATCGAGCCTTGGGGCTGCACGCCAAGAACAATCGGTCCCCCCACCTGCCTGCCACTCACGTCATGCAATGTCAGCGTTGCGGTTCCGATGATGCCCGCTGGTACAGCAGGTACCAACGAAGTTTCGTCGCGAACCGGATTGGGATGGGGGCCGACCAGGGCAAGCGTCTGTGGTCGCACGAAAGCTTCGACGGGGCCGTGCTCCGTCACCATTCCGTCCTCTGACACCTCCTCGAGCCAGTAGCGATAGGTTCCCGCATCAACGACCGGATCGAGATAGGAGTAGTCGCGTGGGATCGACGTGGTGCCGCCTCCGGGGATGATCTGTGTCGTGATCTTCGCACGCTCCGGCTCGCCTTCTCTCTGCCGAGACAGGTGGAATCCGAAGCAGCTCAACTCGCTCTCGGTTTGCCACCAAAGGAGAACCCCGTCCGCAGCCGCCTCTGCCGTGAACATGCTCATTTCGACCGGGATAAGGAATCCACCGAAGACGTAGGCGCGGCCTGCTGACACGGGGCTCTCGCCTGGATCCTCGCGGATCGCTCCCACGATGACATCGGCGTGCCCGTCGTCTTCAATGTCACCCGCCCCGGATACTGACCACCCGAACCCACCCCAAGTCTCTTCGTATGGGGAGCGAAGCGACGAAAGAAGAGAACCAGTGGCGCCACTGAAGACATGCACGTGCCCCGAATAGACAGGGCTTCCGCCGGGAGCCTCGTTGGGCGCCCCAACTGCAATGTCAACGCACCCATCAGCATCCACGTCACCCACGCCGGAGACCGACCAACCGAAACACCCCATCCCTTCTTCGGATGGAGAACTGAGAGAGAACAGGACCTCCCCTGTGGCACCGCTGAAGACGTAGGCTCGGCCCGCATTAATGGGGCTCGTTCCAGGGTCTTCTTTGAACGCGCCCACGACAATGTCATCATACCCGTCGCCGTTCACATCACCCGCACCAGAGACTGAGCCTCCAAACTCGCCAGATTCCTCCTCGTTCGGTGACGCGAGAGAAAAAAGACATCCACCGGTAGCGCCATCGAAGACGTATGCTCTCCCGGCCTCATCGGGGCCAGACTCTGACGATTCGTAGTCCGCTCCGACCACGAGATCGCTCACAGTGTCCCCGTTCACGTCCCCGGCATTCCCGATCGACCAGCCGAAGTACCCGTCGAACTGCTCGTGGGGTGAAACCAGCGTGAACAGTACTTCTCCACTTCCCCCGGAAAACACATACACTCGACCTGCAGCTTGGAACTCAGAAGGAGATGACACCGCGACGTCGTGGTATCCATCGCTGTTCACATCCCCAAGGGAGGCCACTGCGTGCCCGAAGTGGTAGGTCCATTCTGGGGGATTTGGCGACACTACGGAGAAGAGAATCGCCCCAGTCGCCCCGCTGAAGATGTGGGCGCGGCCGTCTTGCCAATAGTCATGAGTTTCGGAGGGCGCACCCACGATCACATCATCATGGCCATCATTGTTCACGTCGCCCGCCCAGGAGACGCACTCTCCGAAGGAGCCATATGCCTGCTCGAAGGGCGACTTCAATGAGAAAAGCGTGTCGCCTGTGGCGCCGCTGAACACATATGCCCGCCCTGCGCTGTCCGGGCTCGCGCCTGGCGATTCGTTCTCTGCACCGACTATGACGTCTGGGACACCGTCGTCATCCGCATCACCTGTTCCTGCGACAGAACGACCAAAGAACCCGTGGTGCTCCTCATTCGGCGATGCCAGCGTGTAAAGGACCTGGGCAGATGAGGGACTCAGGAGAACCAAGAGAACGAGGCAAATGAGCGCGCGGGACACCATGCCAGACCTCCTGGGCTCCGGAGCCGGAGGCGAGCGCGACAATCCGCCGACCCCCGAATCTCCGCGAGAGTGACTCGAACACACACGCAGCGCCCGGTGCAGGCGAGGGATCCAGGAGAGCATGAGCCCTCCGGAGTCAACTGCAATGAACCTCGCACGAGGACCGACGTCAACCGGAGGGGGAACCCCGGATAGGGCAGGCTCAGAGCCCGAAGACCCTCCCTAGAACCAGTCCCGCCGTGAACAGGAGGCCGAAGGTCAGATTGAGCTGCGCGGTCGCGGCGTCGAGCACGATGAATAGCGGGGGATCGCCGGTCATTGGCCGGTCACGAGCGACGCGGATGAGTCTGATGATCTGGGGGATGGTGCCCAGCACCAAGAGTGTCGTCCACGGCATGGGCGGCGTGAGCGTCCAGACACGGCTGGCGGCCATCATGACCACGGTCAGGACCAAGGCGCCCAGAGTAAGCACCACGTAGTACCAGAACGAACCTCGATCACCGAGAGCGCCAGTTGTTGGCGTGAAGGATGCCGACCACGAGCATTGCCTGTGGGAAGCCCCAGATCACCGGCGTCCATGTCAATCCCCCGGCCTGTACCAGCCAGCTCCCCGCGGCGACGCCGAGACCAAATGCGAGCAGGATCGCGAGATCCCCCAGGCCGCGGTACTTCAGGTGAAGAGGGGGTGCGGTGTAGAACCAACCGACCAGGTTTCCTCCCCAAGCGAAGGGAAGGAAGTACCATGCTGGATCGTAGACCAGGTAAAAGACCGTCGCCATGATAGCAGATATCAACATCAATCCCAAAGCGATCCTGAGCGCCAGAGGTCGCAATTCCGGTCTTTTTACTAATATGCCACTGCCTCCGGAGATCGGGTTCCTCTTCGAAATTGCGTCCGCCTCTACGTCGAAATAATCATTGCTGAAGGAGACGGCGAGATGGGCTGGCAACATGACGCTGTACCCTAGAAGGAATACATCCAGAGCTCGGATCCCATCATTGTACACCGCGAACATGAACCCCAGGGAGTACAATAGGAAACCAGGGATGAGGAAATGAGGCCGAGCTAACGCGATTATCGAGGATGCCGTGGACCGATCCGTCCGCTGCCCTTGGACGTTTAGGTTCATCCATTTACCTATGGTGAGCCCATCATATTTAGAATTTATAAATATAGAATGCATTATAAAAATATTTGTGGGTCGTTCAAGGCTTGACCCCATAACGTCGCACGTGCTCCCACGACGCGGGCTGGACATCCTTATCGTACACGCCCATGTCGGTCCTTCCGTAGTCCTCCCTGTCCTTGCCTACTGGGCAGACCTTGATGCATATCCCGCAAGGGGATATCCCCTTGATGTTCAACTGCTCGCTCCTTTGTCTACAAAGTTCCTTAACGGTGATGCCAGAGGGGTAATCCTCGGACCGCAGCGCGTGGACCGGGCAATGGTCAACGCATCTGCCGCAACGAAGGCACAGATCGGTGGTCAACAGGTCGTTCGGCTCGATCGATGCCGTGGTCAGAATGGATGCGAACCGCACCCGCGGTCCGAACCTCTCGGTGAGCAGCATATTGTTCCAGCCGAAGGTGCCCAGCCCTGCCAAGTAAGCGGCATGGCGGTGGGAGAAGAAGGCCATCGGCCTATCCTTGAGAGCGGAAAGGCTCGCGT
>JALOPK010000068.1 GCA_025453925.1 Candidatus Eiseniibacteriota bacterium
CGGTTGATGACGCGGTTCAAGCGCTCGACCGTCCTGACCACTGTTGCACCGCTCTCCTTCCCCATTCGGAGGCCGGTGATGACATCGCGGGCGACCAGAGCAGCGGGCAGCCCGTGGCCCGCCGCGTCGGCGATGGCGACCCGGAGCGCGCAACCGGGGAACTCAAGGTAGTCATAGAGGTCTCCGCCGACTACCTCGGACGCCCGGGACTCGCCGTGGATGTCATAGCCGGGACAGTCTGGGGCCGACACAGGGAGCAGGCTCTCCTGGATTATGCGGGCCTCCTCGATGATGCCGGCGAGCTTTCGCTCCTCCAGCTTCAGGTTGATCACGTGACGAACCGCCGAGAGGGAGTAGAGGATGTGCTCCTCCTTGATCGAGCCGTTCACCGAGAAGGCGAGGACATGAGAGTTATCGGGGCCAACCGCGATGGCGGCGAAGGTCGACGTCACGCCGACGGCCCATTCGAACTGCTCGTCATAGCCTGGGCCACCCTTCCCCATGATCAATAGGCCCTCGGCCAGTGTTCTCACGTGAGGCGGGTAGTCGCGGGGCACCTTGAACCCGATGGGCACGTGCCGCGACCCACCGTAGGTACAGCAGAGGATGAAGTCCTGTTCTTCGCGCCGGTACAGCCGACCCATCTCGAACCCCAGATCGTCCCGGAAGTCACGAACCAGGGTCTCCATAACGACCTCCAGAAGTTCCGTACTGTCCTGGATCCGCTGGAAATGGGCAAGGGCCCGCTCGATTTTTCCGTAGAGCGCCTTGAAGTCCGATGACCTCGACCGGTCCGTGGCCACGCCGTCACCTCCCGCATCAGTTCAGCATCCGCCGTATGCCTTGCGCATCGTCGTTGCCGGAATGTCGGCGGACCCATTGAGGGAAGTTGCCCTCAGGGAATCCACCGCGGGACCCGCACCGCTTGCACGAAACGGGATCCCACGTCGCTGTGATGGCAGGAGAAGGTACGTCGGGGCGGGGGCCAGTGCCTCTCCCGGGGAGAAGACCCGAGGATGGGATGCCTGGAATCGGGACCAGCCCCGCCGCGCGTGCAGCGCACTTCAGATCTCGTGGTCCGCTGAGGTCGGGCAGGTGCGTCCTTTGCCCCGGATGGACCGCGCCGTATGTTGGCAGGCGTTCCCTCATCTCACGAAGTCCGGCTTTCCCGAGGTTCCGTATGGTTCAACTCCAGTGTTCACCGTCTCGCCTGGGAGCTTCGGCAGCCCGCTCCATGCGGTCACTGCCAGCTCTGCTCCTCTTGGGAGTCGCGGCTGTCGCTCAGCCGGTCTCCCCCGTCCGCATGGGCGCGGAATGGGAGCCCGCGATCGGCACTCTCATCCGCTGGCCGCTGGGCATCCCGTCCGGGTTGGTGGTGGAGCTGGCCGAGGATGACAGTCTGTTCATTCTCGTTGAAACGCAGGCCCAGGAGAACCAGGCGCGCACCACCTTCGCCGCATGGGGCGTAAATCTTGACCACTGCCGGTTCATCCGCGCCAGTACCTACTCGCATTGGACACGGGATTGGGGACCCCATTCGGTTTATGACGGCAACGGTGAGTGGGGCATTACCGATCCCGTGTTCACGGGATATCCATGGGTTCCGGGGTGCGATGGCACCGGGCGAGGCGGCATTCCGGACTCCGTGGCCGTTCCACGGAGGGGAATGCGGGGTTACGAAGAAGACGATGCGGTCAATGGGGTGCTGGCGGGCGACTTCGGCTGTCCGCTGCATGAGCTGCCCGCGTTCCTCACGGGGGGCAACGTGATGGTCGACGGGCACGGCACAGCCTTCTCGACAGTCCAGATGCTGGATGAGAATGGCATGTGGTGGACCGAGGAGCAGTTCCGCGAGCTCGCGGAGGCCTACATCGGGGCGGAGACGTACCATTTCGTGTCCAATCCCGACATCCATGGGTTGCAACACATCGATTGCTGGGTCAAGCTCCTGGATGAAGAGACGCTGCTGGTCAAATCCCTTCCCCTCGGGCATCCGGAGTATGCGTGCATAGAGGCTGTCGTCGCGGAACTGGAGACCGTCCTCTCCTGCTACGGAAGACCCTACAGGATCGCCCGCGTGTTCTGTGGGGCATACTCCGGCAACTCCACGGCGGCGTACACGAACTCCCTCATCCTGAATCGCAAGGTGCTGGTTCCGCTGTTCGGAATCGCGTCCGACGGCCCGGCACTGGAGGCGTACCGAGCCGCCATGCCGGGTTACGAAGTGATCGGCTTCACCTCGGCCTCGTGGTACTACTACGATGCGCTTCACTGTCGCACCATGGGGATTCTCGATCGGCACATGCTCCGCATCGGGCACCGGCCCTACGGCGACGGGATCTTCGAGGCCGCGGCGTACCCCATTCGCGTCTTGATCGACGATCGGAGCGAGTCGGGCCTCCTCGCCGATTCTCTCGGGATCCGCTGGCGGGTGGCCGGGGCCGGCTGGTCGTGGCTGTCCCTGAGCCCTGCGGGGGTGGACTCCTTCATCGCCTCGATCCCGGGGCAGCCCGCAGGTGTCACGGTGGAGTATTTCATCGTCGCTGCCGATTCATCGGGCCGGCGCGAGACCGCTCCCCGCACCGCACCGGCGGGTTTGTACCGCTTCACGGTGGTCGCATCGCTGGACGATGTCACGCTGACGGCCAGCGCCGATTCGGTGTCTCTCGCATGGAGTCCGGTCCCCGGTGCGACCAGCTACCGGGTCTATGGCTCCGCCAGCAGCTACGCAGACTTCCAGCTAGACCCCACGGGTTCGTTTCATGACACCGTCTGGTCAGCGCCCCGGCCGTCCGCTCCGCGTTTCTACCGTGTGACCGCAGTGGCGCCATGACCGCGCCCGGGCCGACCGGCGCGCCCTCCGTCGCCTACTTCGCCGCCGCATCCCGCGGCACCGAGTCGGTCCTGGCCGCGGAGCTCATGGAACTCGGGCTGCCCGCCGTCGAAGAGCGGCGTGGCGGAGTGACGTTTGGGGAGCGCCTCGAGCACGCGTATCGGGCCTGCCTGTGGTCAAGAGTGGCCAGCAGGGTGGTGTTCCCTCTGGTGACCTTCGCCGCCGGAGATCCTCAAGAGCTCTACGAGGGTGTCTACGCCATCGACTGGACCTCCCATCTCGATCCGGCGCGGACCGTGGCGGTCGACGTCACCGGTGCACCGTCACCCATCGGGTCGCCCCGTTTCATCACCCTCAAGACCAAGGACGCGCTGGTTGACAAGGTGCGGGACACGGCGGGAACGCGACCGGATGTTGACACCGAGCACCCTGATGTCAGGATCAGTGTCTACGTCTCAGCCACCGCCGTCACCGTCAGCATCGACCTCGGGGGCCGCGGCCTCCACCGCCGCGGGATCGGCCGTCGCTTCGCCGAGGCCCCGCTCAAGGAGAACCGGGCTGCGGCGATTCTCCGAATCGCAGGATGGCCGGCCCGGTGCCCTGCCCGTGCCCTGTTCGACCCCTTCTGCGGGTCAGGTACGTTCCTGCTGGAGGCGGCATGGATGGCGGGGGACGTCGCCCCCGGGCTTACCCGCCCGCGCGGCGGCACGGGGTGGCGGGGCCATGACGAAGCACTCTGGAACCGCCTGTTGTCCGAGGCGCGCGACCGCCGGCGGGACGGAATGCTCCTCCCCGTGCGCATCGAGGGGTCCGATGGGTCCGTTGAGGCGGTGCATCACGCCCGCGAGAATCTCCGCCGGGCGGGACTCTCGGGAGTGGTGCGCGTAGACCACCGGGACCTGCGCGACATCCGCGCGCCCTGGGAGGATGGCGGGCTGGTGGTCACCAATCCGCCCTATGGGCAGCGGCTGGGGGAGGCGGGGGAGCTTGGGCCGCTCTACGAGTTGCTCGGAGATGTCCTGAAGAGAAGATTCGCCGGTTGGACCGCGTGGGTGTTCTCCGGCAATCCGGCGCTGGTGAAGCGCATCGGGCTCAGGCCGGCATCGCGCCACATTCTCTACAATGGCCCCATCGAGTGTCGTCTTCTGGAGATCCCCATCGCCGCGGAACGCGTCGTGGGCGATGCCGGACCTGGTTGGCGGCGGCCAAGCGCAGAGGCGGACGCCTTCGCGAGGCGGCTTCGAACCAGCCATCGTGAACGTGCGCAATGGGCGCGGGACGGGGACATTACGTGCTACCGGCTCTATGACAGTGATCTCCCCGAGTACAATCTGGCCGTTGACTGGTACGACGGCGCCGTCAGGGTGGAGGAGTACGCGCCGCCGAGCAGGATTCCTCCTGAACGAGCGGAGCGTCGCCTGCGCGACGCCCTGATGGTCGTGTCGGAGGTCATGGGCGTCGATCCTTCGGAGGTGGTGCTGCGGGTGCGAAGACGACGCTCCGCGGGCGAGCAGCACCAGCGGCGGGGGGACTTACGGCGTTTCCGTACTGTCAGAGAGGGAGGTCTTCGGTTCATGGTGAACCTCACCGACTATCTGGATACGGGTCTCTTCCTCGATGACCGGCAGCTGAGAAGCCTTATCCGCAGTCGCGCGTCGGGCCGCCGTTTTCTGAACCTGTTTGCCCATACGTGCACCGCGTCGGTGGCTGCGGCGGCCGGCGGTGCGGGAGCGACGACAAGCGTGGAACTCTCCAACGTCTACCTGTCGTGGGGTAAACGCAACTTCGCGCTCAACGGGCTGCTCAAGCCGGCGCACCGGTTCGTCCGGGCTGACGTTCTGAGCTGGCTGGAGGGCCATGACCGGGGCCTCTACGATCTGATCCTTCTGGCGCCGCCCACGTTCTCGCGCTCGAAGGGGATGCGGGGTGATTTCGACGTGCAACGAGATCACACGTTCATGATCATGGCGTGCGCGCGGTTGCTGGCTCCCGGCGGGGAAGTCCTCTTCACCACCAACTTCCGGGATTTTCGTCTCGACGTCGAAGGCATACGGGGTGTCACTGCCCGTGAGATCACGCAGGAGGTGACCCCCGTCGACTTCGGCCGGCGACCGCGGCTCCGGGCGTGGGCGATCTCGGCATAGCGAGGCGCGCCACAGAGGTCCGCAGCGGCGAGACGGTTCACTCGCTGTCGGCGGCGAAGCTCCCGATCACACCGGTCGGGCGGGATGCAGTATCGGCGGAGCGGCATCGGAGCGTGGACGGGGCGCGTGACAGGGCGCTGGGGACTGCAGGTGATTCGGATCGGGACTGCGAGGGATCCCCCAGGGGGGAGGGAGGAATCCCCCCTCCCCCCACCCCCCGGGGGATCTGGCCTCCTAGGCACAGATAGAATAGGCCGTGCCGGGGCGTGCGCGTCGGGTTGGATCCGTGACGGACCGGCACAGAACACATGATCACACTACCATGATCGCCGAAGGGCTCCGTGGAGGCCATCCTCAGAAAGGGTTAGACGGGGCCGGTTAATGGGCTATGGAAGCCGGTGAGACTGCGGGCTCCCGGGCTCAGGCCTTGGCGATCCCCTCGCGTACCGCGTAGCGGACCAGATCGGCCTGCTTGTGCAGTCCGAGCTTCACCCTGATGTTGTTCTTGTGGACGTGCACCGTGTTGATCGACACGTCAAGACGTTGGGCGATGCCCTTGCTGGTGAACCCTTCGGCGATAAGCTGAAGCACTTCGCGTTCCCGCACGGTGAGCGTTCCCCGGTTCCGCGCCTTCGGCGGCGCTTGACGCTTTGCCAGGAATCCCTGCACCACGAACCGGGAGACACCGGGGCTCAGGAAGAACTTGCCTCGATAGACCTCCCGTACAGCCTGGATGATGTCCCGCATGGCGCTCTCCTTGAGCACGTACCCGTTGATGCCGGATTCGATGGCGCGGGTGACGATTCCCTCGCTGTCATGAATGCTCAGCATGACAATCTTGGCATCCGGATCCTCTCTTCGCAGCCGTATGGCGGTTTCGATGCCGTTCAAGAGAGGCATCGCCACGTCAAGGAGGTATACGTCGGCGGCGCGGGACTTCGCGAACTCGATGGCCTCAAAGCCGCTTCCGGCTTCAGCAACCACTTCGATGTCCGAACAGTTCCGGTGCCCGGGTGATGCGACGATCTCACACGCACCTTGCACCGACGACGCCATCTCTCTCATGGCCCGGAGCCCCATGTGCGCGGTTGCAGAGGCGGCCAGCGTATCGGCGTCGAACCCTTTGCCGTTGTCGCGAATGCGCAGCGTGAGACCGTCCGACCCGGCGGTGAGGCGGATGACCACACGTTTCGCCTCGGCATGACGGGCGATGTTGTTGAGCGCCTCCTGCGCGATCCGGAAGACTACGATGGACTCCTCGGGTCCCACCTCGGCATCGTTGACCCGGATGACGCAGTCGATGCGCGTGGGCGTGCGTTCCATGGCCTGTGAGACGAGGAGTTTCAGCGCGGCGGTGAGCCCGAGGATGTCGAGGTCGGGAGGCCGAAGGTCGACCGCCAGGTTCTTGAGGCGCCTGACGACGCGTTCAAGGACGTACTTTCCCTCCTCCATTGCCTCCAGCCCTCCCCTGAGATCGTTCCGGCGGATTGCCTCCTCGGCGAAATGGAGCTGCGCCGTGAGGCCGATGGCCATGGAGCCGACCTCGTGATGGAGCACGGCCGACAGGCTCCGCTTCTCCTCCTCTCGAACACCCAGCAGACGCCGCGAGAAGTGCCGCAGGTCACGCTCGGATTCCTCCAGCCTCGCGCGGTTCTCGGCCAGCGCCCGTTCCGTCCGACCGCGTACGAGGGCGTTGCCGAACAGCTCACCGGTCAGCCGCAGCACGGCGATCTCGTCCGCATCCCACGCGCGACCCGCACGCCTGCATCCGAACGCCAGCACGCCCAGGAGATCCGGACCATCGAACAGGGGGAGCGCCACAAGTGAATGCCAACCGCGGGTCTGGCATACTTCCCACAACGGTTGCGGAACCGCCTGGACGGACGTCGTCATGATGAGCGGTTCGCCTCGGCGCAGGTTGTCGAGAGCCCAGCCGAATTCCTCGGTCGAGAGCCCGCAAAGGTCGGGGCCGATTTCGTTGCCCGCGTACCAGCGGTAGGTGCGGATCACGGTGGACAGATCGGCCGAGAGGAGACCGATCCCGCTGGCATCCGCGCCTGCGTACTCCCCGACGGATCCCAGGGCCCGGTTGATCTCTTCCTCCGCGCTCTCGGAGGAGGCACTGACGAAACGGCTCGAAATCCCGCCCACCAGGCGTTCACCGTCCAAGCGGCGGCGGAGGGCCTCCTCGACCCGTGCGCGCTCCCTCAGCTCCGTCTGAAGGCATGCGTTGGCGTCCCGCATCTCTCTTGTGCGATCCAAAATGGTGGCCTCGCGGTCGGCAAGGGTCTTCCTGAGGATGCTCTGAGCGCTGTCGCGCGCGGCGCGGGCGCGGAGCGCGCCGATACCGTGGGCGGTGCTGGCTCCGACGTCTTGCAGCAGGCTGATCTCCACCTCATCAAAGGCGTCGGGCTCAGTGGAGTAGAGGTTGAGCGCCCCGATCGCCCTGCCTCCGTCGAGCAATGGCACGGCGGCGCTGGACGCGTAGCCGCGCCGGATTGCTTCGCCGCGCCAGGGCTGGAATCGGGGATCGTCAGCGATGAAGCGTGCAACGGAGGGCTCTCCGTTGCGGATCGCGGTGCCTGTCGGCCCACGGCCCCGGGCATTGTCGGCCCACGAGATCCCGGTCAGGTCGACATAGCCATCGTCAAGCCCGTGATGGGCCACCGGCCTCACCGACTTGCCGCGGTCGTGTTCGGCGAAGCCGATCCACGCGAGACAGTAGCCGCCGATCTCGACAGCGATTCGGCACACCTCGCGGAGGAAAGAAGTCTCGTCGCCGGTCCGAGCGGCGGCGGCGTTGCATCCGGACAGCATGTAGAGGGCCCGGTTGGCGCGGGCCAGCCGTCGTTCGAACTGTTTCCTCGCGTGTATGTCGATGGCGGTCAACACCCACCCGGTCGCGTTTCCATCGGATCCGTCGCGTCGGTTCACCGACATCTCGACGGATACGTGTTGCCCGTCGCCTCGCACAAGACTGATCTCGATGGCCTCTGCGGGCCCGTCCTGCTCGAACGCCCGATGCAGCGTGTCCTCCAGGGTCCCCATGTCGTCGCGGGCGACGAACGGATAAGGAGGCGCGCACCCCACAATCACCTCGGTTCCGGCGAGAAGCGCACGGAAAGCACGGTTGGCCGCCAGGACGCGGCCGCCCAGGTCTATCGTCATGATACCGCAGGCTGCGGCCTGCAGAATCGCGTTCGCATCATCACCAGGACCAGCGGAGCCATTCTCCAGAACTCCGGTCATTGGTGCGAGGCGAAGCCGGCTCTCGGCAACACTCATCCTCTGCCCCTTTGAATCACGCACGAACAGAGAAAGTGCCACCCAGCCCCAAGGGGGTCAAGCCGCCTATAAGGCTACCGTGGACGCGCAGCGCCCGGACGTGGGTATCGCCGGGGGAGAAGGCTCCGGGGTCAGGGCCGCCGGTGGCGGACGATGGTGCCTTCCATCATGTAGATGACGTCCTCGGCGATATTGGTGGCGGCGTCTGCGATGCGCTCCAGGTGCCGCCCGATCTTCCGGTACATCTGGCGGTTGATCTCGTCGACCTCGTCGTCAGATGCCAGCACCTTCCGAGCCAGACCGGTGTCCATTTCGAAGAGGGCGTCAAGGCTCTCGCGCAGCATCACGAGCGTCTTTCCCCACATGTCGTCGAACGCGAAGGGCGCTTGAATCGGCTCGCGCTGACAGAGGAAGACGGTGCGCTCCGCGATGTTGACCGCCAGGTCACCCATGCGCTCCAAATCGTTGTTGATCTTGAGGGCGGCGATGATGAAGCGAAGATCGATCGCTACGGGCTGGTGGAGCGCCAGGATCTTCAGGCACTCCTCCTCGACGCGTACTTCCTGCTCGTCGATGGCGGAGTCGCCCTTGATGACTGCTTCGGCCAAGGCTGCGTCACGGTTCTCGATGGACCTGACGGCCTTGCGCACACTCTCTTCGACCACGGTGCTCAGGGCAGTGATCTGTTTCTTGAGAAGCTCAATCTCCCGCTGGAGGTGCATTCCCATGGAATGGTCCTTTCCCCGTTGCTACTCAGGTAACGGGTGTGGGGGTTCGGGGTTCAGTGCGGCCTCTGAGGTCGGTCGGGCTCCCTCAGGATTCTCGGGGTTGAGAGTACGGCCCGCTGTAGCCACGCCGCTCTGCGGCGTGCAGCCCGGCGCAGAGCGCCGGGACTCCAGCCCCGAGGCATTCCCACATGCCGATGACATGTGTACTCTCAAACAAGGGAGGGAGTTCTGCTGAATCTGTACGCCACCAGGCTGTGCATCAGGCCGGACTCGGCGTGAGGGCCACCGTGCTCGACACCCTTGCAGGGAGCCGATCGTGCGGCTGTAGACTCCACGGCAACGAACCGGGAAGATCAGAGGCTGGTGCACGCCGTGTTTCGTCCTAACCCCTCCTTCATACTATCCATCTCTCCAGAAGCCACTGGCCATGATCCCTGGCAGCCTGCGCACCAGACTTCCCCTCATCCGAATCGGCCCGTTATGTAGTCCTCGGTCTGTTTCTTCTCGGGCGTGGTGAACAACCGCTGCGTGGGCCCATACTCAACCAAGACACCCTCGTAGAAGAAGGCCGTCAAGTCGCTGATACGGGCTGCCTGCTGCATATTGTGCGTGACGATGACGATCGTGTAGGATCCTCGCAGCTCACCGATGAGATCCTCGATGCGCGTGGTGGAACGCGGATCCAGGGCAGAGGTCGGTTCATCCATGAGGAGGATTTCGGGGTCGACCGCCAGGGCACGGGCAATACAGAGTCGCTGCTGCTGCCCCCCGGAAAGCCCCAATGCGTTCTCACTGAGTCGATCCTTCACCTCTTCCCAGAGCGCGGCCTTCACGAGGCTGCGCTCCACGATTGATGCGAGGCGTACCCTATCCCGGGTCCCCTGGAGTCGAGGGCCGTAGGCGACGTTCTCGAACACGGTCTTCGGAAAGGGGTTGGGCTTCTGAAACACCATGCCCACGCGCTGCCGCAGCGCCACCACGTCAACTTCGGGGCTGTACACGTTGGCCGCGTCGAAGACCAACTCGCCCCGCGCCCGGCATCCGGGGATGAGATCATTCATCCGGTTGATGGCACGGAGGAACGTGCTCTTGCCGCATCCGCTGGGCCCGATGATGGCAGTGACAAGACCAGATGGGATATCAAAGGATACCTGCTTCACGGCTTCCACCTTGCGGTAGAACACGGAGAATTCGCGGGCGCTGACATGCGCGGTGAGCCCCTCCTGTGAGACCTCGGGTCTGGCGGGAGGTCGGAGCGTGGCGAGCAGTGTGGGGGCCATAGGGCTATCCTCTCAGCTTCTTTGAGACCCGGGCGCGCAGTACGATTGCCGTGACATTCAGAAGCAGCACCAGTACTACCAGCGTGAGCACCATGCCGAATTGGATATGGCGGATCTCGTCAACGGCTTCATGCTCGGTTGCCAGATTATAGATGTTCCAGGGCAAGGCAGGTGTGGGCTGCGATGCCGTTTCCCAGAGCTTGAGCGGTTTGCCCACGCTGACTGCCGCCGTGAAGATGATGGGCGCGGTCTCGCCGGCGGCTCGGCCCATGCTGATCACGATGCTCGTCAGGATACCCGGGAGTGCAGCGGGGAGAATGACCGATACGATGGTGTGCCACTTGCCGGCGCCCAGGCTTAGGGCGGCCTCCCTGTAGGTCAGCGGCACTGCGCGGATGGCTTCCTCAGATGCGCGGATGACCGTGGGAAGTACCAGCACGGCCAAGGTGATGGATCCCGCCAGCACGCTCTTGGACTCCGACACGTGCAGTGTGTTGATGAAGAAGGCCAGGCCGAACAGCCCGAACACGATGCTGGGGACGCCGGCCAGGGAGCTGATGCACGTACGCAAGAGTTGGATGAGCCACGTATCCCGGGCGTACTCGACCAGGTAGATCGCGGCGATGATACCCATGGGCACGGCGAAGATCATGGCGCCAAAGGTGAGGTAGAAGGTGCCGAGCACTTCCGGCCAGATACCTCCGAAGAAATGAGCATCCATGGATCCGTCGAAGAGAAAGCGCCAATACACGGTCGTTCGGGGGCGGAGCATCTCCTCGGCATGGGCTTCGATGTACGGGAAGAGCGCCTCAAGAGAGGTTCCGCGGAACGCCTCAACGCGAGGGGTTTCAATCCTCACGCCCATCTTGGTCGGGTCTGAGTAGTCATAGGATTCGACGTAGAGAATCTCACGGATCTTCGCCTGGGCGCGATCCCAGCGGGTCTGCCCGAATTGTTGCCGGATCAGGACCGGCTGAGCCTCGCCGGGGAAGGGGCCCAGCAGCTCCCGGACCAGTGACTCCAGATCACGCACCGCGCCACGATAGATCCGGCGCTGGTCAGCGGAGTAGTCATTGATCTCGGTTTTGAATCGCGTGATCATGTCGTAGACCGGTTGCCGCGCTGACGCCGCCCGTGTCACTTCGCCCGAGGTGGCATCACGATTCCCCCGGCCCAAGCGTTCCAGCATGAGCCTGCGATGCTCCACCGTCGCCTTGAACACAAAGGCATCCAGCCCGCGCACGAACATGGGGGCCAACATGACGACCAGTGACGCCGCCATGATGCCTATGGAGAAGAACCCCAGGCCGCTGAATGACCGGTCCAGCACGCGGCGTGTTGCCAACTTCATCTACGCGCCCTCGATCTTCCGCAGCGTACGTCGCCTGACTTGCTCGCTGGCGAGATTGCAGAGGAAGGAGATCAGCAGCAGGCATGCCGCCATGGCAAAGAGGACATGGTAACGCGCTGATCCCGTTACGTGATCAGCCTCGCCCATATCGCCGGCAATGGTGGCGGTCAGCGTTCGTACCGGTTCAAGGAAGTTCAGCCATGGCGAGGGGATCTGGGCTGCGTTGCCCGACGCCATCCAGACCACCATGGTCTCGCCTATGGCCCGCATGATGCCCAGTATCACAGCCGCCAGGATACCGCTGCTGGCAGCAGGTATGATGACCTTCAAGAGCGTCTCGGCTCGGGTAGCACCCAAGGCGTAGCTCCCTTCCCGAAGATCACGGCCGGTGGCCTGTATTGCGTCTTCCGACACACTCACGATGGTGGGAAGTGCCATGATGCCCAGAATGAGCGAGACGTTGAGCGCATTGGTCCCGCTGCTCACTTCCACCGCCTTGAGCGTGATTCCCAGGCGCCAGAGCCCGAACCCTCCGATCAGGATCAGCGCGAACGTTACGCCGAGCCGAAGGGCGCGGGCTTTGGGGCCTGCCAGGCGGGCAGTGGAAAGGTCACCGATGACCACGGAGCTCAGGAGGAGGAGAGGCGCGCCGACGCACCACGCAGTCACCGCCAGGATGGGGCCGCCTTGGGATTGGAGCAGAGGCGCGAGAACCACGAGGGCGAAAAAGCCGTAGGCAACGGACGGAATCGCCGCCAGTATCTCAATGACGGGTTTGACGGCCTGGCGAAGGCCGAAGGGGAGTACGTCACTGAGGCACACCGCCGCTGCAACACCAAGAGGTACCGCCACGACAACGGCGCCCAAGGTGACCAGGCCGCTGCCGAAGAAGATGGCCAAGGCGCCGAACTCCGGTGGTGAACCGGTGGGATACCACTTCGTGGAACTGAAGAACTCGGCAACGCCCCGAAGCTGAAAGAAGGGCAGCGCATCGCGGAAGATGTAGTAGAAAATGAACAGAATCGAAGCCGCACTGAATGCGGTGACCAGGAAAAGAAAGCCCTGGCCAAGAAATGAAGCGGTGCGTTGCCACCGGCTCGCGCTCTTGGACAGAAGCAGACTTCGCGCAGGGGGGCGCGGATCGACCCGGCGATCCGCGCCCGTGGTTCCCGCGATGGTCTTCACGCGAGACCTACCCCGCTCCAGGACCTACTAGTACGCGGTGACCGGCACGAATCCGATGGACTCGATGATCTCCTGACCCTTGGCGCTCAGGTAGAGCGTAACGAAGGCATGGAGATGACTGCCGAGCTTGGGATAGCCATCGGTGAACATGAAGAGGGGGCGGGCGATGGGGTACGTGCCCGAGGCGACGGTCTGGGGGGTCGCGGCGATACCGTTCACGGTCACGGCCTTGACCGTATTGTCGACAAAGCCCAGGCCGACGTAGCCGATGGCGGCATCCGTGCTCTGGATCCGCTGACGGACCGCGCCATTGCTGCCCACGTACTCGACGCTCTCAGCCATCTTCTGCTTGTTCATGACCAGCGTCTCGAAGGTCTCGTACGTGCCGCTGTTGGTATCGCGGCTCACCACGATGATCTTCTTGTTCGGGCCGCCCAGGTCCTTCCAATTGCTGATGGTGCCCATATAGATATCGCGGATCTTCTCGACCGGAAGCTCCTTCACAGGATTGCCCGGGTGCACGATCATCGCGATGCCGTCCATGGCGATCACATGCGCGACCGGCATCTTGCCCGCGTCCGCCGCGGCCTTGAACTCCTCGGGCTTCATGAAGCGGGACATGTTGGCGATGTCGCAGGTCCCGTTCACGATGCTCTTGGCGCCGTTGCCGCTGCCCGATTCGCTGACGGTTATGCTCACATCCGGGTTGTTCTGCATGTAGTACTCGGCGAAGGCCTTGGCAATGGGGCCGACGGTGGTGGATCCATCGAGCACCAACGTCGACGGATCGCCGGCGAACGCCGTACCGATGAGCGCGCATGCGAGGATCAAAGTGCGAAACACTGGTTACCTCCTGTGTACCGATGCCAGCCCGGCGCCGGGAGATCCGGAGCCGGGCGTCATCATGAGCTGGTGTCTTGGATCTAGAACTTGAACGCGAAGTCGAGCTGCATCCGGCCGTAGTCGGTCTCGTCTCCGCCCTCGGCGATGCCGGTCTTGTTCAGGAAGTAGGTCAGCCCGAGATCAGCGTCCTTCATGACCCGGAGGCCCGCGCTGATGACGTGCCCGTTGGCATCCGTCCCGCCGCCGCCGAAATCTGAGCCGCAGAGATCCCCATTGACCGCGTTGGCCTGAAGCTCTTGGTAGAAGTACTTCAGATCCCACGACCCCGGGTTCTTCTTCTTACCGAGGCCGAAGCCGAACAGCATACCGGTGTTATCGTCCTCGGCTTCACCGTTGGAGACGTAGTCCGCGAAGATGGTCGCGGGCATCTCGCCAAGCTTCATCCCCACCTCCGCCATCACCTCGAGCATGTTGTACATCTCGATCTCAGTGTAGGTGAAGTATCCCGCACCCACCGTCAGATCCATGGCGCCCAGCTTGGCCGCCACGCCACCCTGACCACCGATGAGCATGACGTCGGAGTCCGCACCGACTTCGTCGACCCAGAGGTAGCCGGCATTGGCGAACAGCTTGGCCGCGCCCATGGGACTTCCGAACTTCAGCGCCAGACCCTCGGGGGTAAGATCACCGTCCCAGATGAGTTCCGACTTCGCGGGGGCCACGAACGGGTTCTTCATCTTGCCCAGCACGAGATTGACGCCCTTCAACGTCGCCGGATGGAGATCCGAATAGGCCAGATCCAGGAGGATGGCCTTCTTCGTGAAGCCGCCGTCCAGCGTCTGGTTGGTGGAGACGGGATCAGTGGCGTCGCCGGTGGCAAGGCTGAACCCGAAGCTGACTGCATCCGAGACCATGGCGTCGAGGTAGAGACGGGTGCGGATGCGGTGACGCATGCGGGTGTAGGTGTCACCCTCGTCATTCAGTTTGGAATCATCCGCGATGGTCTCCAGACGATACCGGAAGTCTCCGGACAGCTTCAGCTTGTCCGACCACGACCCCTCCTCGCCCGCGCGGGCCATGCCCGCCACGACGAGGATGCCCACGACTGCACATGCCAGGTAGGTTCGCATCGTCCCTCCTTACTTGGGGTTACCCGGCTCCGGAGCCAGCCGGCTCCGACCTCTGCTCACGTGGAGCAGAACGATGTGCGAGAAGATGCGATGAACCGGTGTAGAAACTGTGAGCGGAACGTTAGGATTGTGTGAAGCCCCGGATCGTCGGCGCCGCGCTCGGCTCCTCCCACCTTCACAAAGGGCAGTGGGAGCGACTCCGCGTGAAGGCCATGTTGCCACGGCCTGACGCGGGTCACGTGGTCAGTCACCATCGAGTGAGGCGGGTGAAGATGCGGTCAGCGATCGGCAGAGCAGCTACGGGGCGTACGTGAGAGGGCGGCAGGATCTGCCGATCCCAGACAACGGGTCTACTTCGTCCTCGTGACCATGAACTCCTTGCCGTTCCTGTACATGACGAAGCCATTGACTTCGCCGCGCTCGTCGTTGCTGAACGCTATTGTGACATCATCCTGGTCTGCAAGGAAGAACCCGGATTCGGACTCGGGATACCAGGTACTTGTAGGAAACGCCTCGGACCGCATGATGAGGCACCCGTCACCCACCTCCACCTGGAACCCCATGGCGAAACTCGACCGGTAGGTCCCGGTGAATCGCCGGAGTTGTTCATCACTCATCGGAATTGCATGTTTTGGCTCGGGGATCGACAGATTCGTTCGTTTCCCCACATACAGCTTCCCATCTTCACTGCGCCAGTTCGCGTGGGTGACTTCACCCTGTTCGCTGATGACGAACTCGAGCCTCCCCGGTCCATCCCAGAAGAACTCAGTCTGCGAGAGGGGATAGATCGCGTCCTTTCCAAAGCCTGTCTTCTTTTGGTAGAGCTGCCGGCCCTTTCTCGTGACGACTCTATAGTCGTTCTCGTTCTCCTCGTAGACCCCCACATACGCGTCCAGCGTCTCCTCATCCAGCTCGATCGGTGTGAGCGCCGCATCGGCGACCGGCTTCCCTAACATGATCCGTGCGAGCTTCCCTGCAATCGTCTCAGGGTCATGCGTGTCCCTCTCGCCCTCCATCGGGTGGGAGTTAGTCAGCACGGCGATGTAGATCTGATCGTCAACGAGGAGCATACCGTATGACTTGAAACCAAGGGAGCTTCCCCCATGCCTGACAACGGCCTGGCCGAGGAACTCGTCGACGTTCCATCCGAAGCCATAGCCAGTGCCCTTCCCATCCTTCAGCACAGACGCCGTGAATGCCTTCTTCAACGACTCCCTACTCAGCAGCTTCCCACTCAGCAGTCCGGTGTTCCACCTGGCCAAGTCACCCACGCAGGACCAGATGGACCCTCCCGCAAACTGCTGCGTGATGCTGAAATAGCCGGCGTTCTCGAACGTGCCGTCGCGGAGGGAGTAGCCCCTCAGTCGTCCGGCCATGATACCGGTGTTGCTGCCGACCCGCGTGCGCCCCATCCCAAGAGGCTCGAACACTCTGGTTCTCAGGAACTCATCATAGGTCTGGCCCGATGCTCTCTCTATCACCATCCCGAGCAGAACATAGCCGGCATTACTGTAGTGATGACCCTCTCCAGGCTTGAAGAGCAGTGGCCTATCAATGAAATAGTCAAGCAACTGCCTTGGAGAGACATCGGTCTTCAAGCCATCGAGCCACTCGGGAATCTCAAACAGATCGACGATGCCGGCAGTATGAGTGAGGAGATGTTCTATTGTGATTGTATCACTTCTCGTGTCGTACTCTGGAACGTACATCCGTATGTCATCGCGTATCCCCAGCTTGCCTTCCTCTGCGAGCATAAGGATCGACACGGCGGTGAACTGCTTCGTCATCGATCCAATGGCGTACACCATGTCAACGGTGGTGGGAACGCTTAATTCCAAGTCGGCCATGCCGTACGCCTTCTTGAAGACCGTGGAGCCCGCTTTCGTGACGACAACCGCCCCTCCCGGAGTATCTGTGCGGAATGTAGTGGTCAAAAGGCGATCGATTCGGTCGACACGCTCCCGTCCCCGCGAACTGCATCCGGCAATGGCGAGAAGAAAGAGGAGTGTCGATGTCAGATGACCGCGTGTGGCGATTCGTTTCAAGAGAGCCCTCCTTGAGGGAAGCGCGTCCAGAGCCAGGGTCGCGCCATGCTGGCTGCGCCGCTCCGAACACCTGCGGGCTGGCGACTCGCCATCAACCGGGGGCTAGTTCGCTGATCGGGAAGGGGTGTGTCAAGAGACCCGGTGTTGGTGACAGATCCTCAACGTGCCATCCTCGACTCTGTGACCAGGAAGGCGCGAGGAAGCCATGTCTCTCGCCCCTCGACCACCCCCAGCGGTGACGGCGAACCGTCTGCTGTGAACTGCGCCTCTCCGTGCGCGCACACAGGGATGTCATATCGGCTGCACCCTGAACGACTGCCTCCATGCGGCTCTGGCACTCAGAATGAGGTGTCAACTCCCCACCGTGGGCCGTCCCCTCTGCACTGCGTTGCGCTGCGGCACCTCCCCTGTGATCGCCCACCGGATTGGCGATCCTCTTCCACGTTGACCCTCGCCTTGTTCTCGTTGGGGGAGTCTGAGAGGGGCCGCGGAAGGTCAAGCCTTGAGGCCGGCACGGTTGATTCCGGCACGTTGACCTCGGCAGAAGGCCGGAGACGACGGTGACCCGTGCCTGGGGAGGCCTGGGGGACGCGGGAAGATCGGCGACCTCTGCACCCGGGCCGTGAGTGTTGATGTGCTGGCCACTGTCGTGGCAGCTCGTAGAGACTCCGCGTGGGCTTGTTGATGCGTCGGGTGTGCGTCCTTTGATTGCGCAGCGGCGATAGAGAACAACCCGCCGCAAACCCACGCCCTGCCGCCGATGGCATCTCTCACGGACCTCAGGAGGACACGATGCGTGCACCCCGCCTCAGATTCTCGCAGCCGGCGCTCCTCGTCTTTCTGGTTCATTCCGCGACCACTCATGCGCAACCATGGGAACTGAACGACCTGATGTTCAACCCCAGTGGCATCCCGTCGCTCTCCTTCTCCCAACCGCGCTTTGCCGATCTGGATGCCGACGGGGACTTCGATCTGATCCTCGGCAGCATTGATGAGGCGCCGCTCTACTACGTCAACGACGGCGGCGCCACCACTCCATCGTTTCACGTTGGGCCTGACGTGTTCGCGGCCGTGTCCCCGCTGGATGCGGAGGTCGGCGTGTGCGTGGATCTCGATTGTGACGGCGACCTGGATTTCGTCACCGGCGGCTTCTCCGGCCTGAGCCTCTTCGACAACCTCGGCGATGCCTCGGCGCCCCTGTTTCAGAAGGTCGAGGGCTTCTTCCAGGGCATGACTCCGGGATCTAACCCGGTACCAACCGGCGCAGACCTGGATAGTGACGGCGATCCGGATCTGATCCTCGGATTGAGCGAGGACGGTCATTTGAAGCTCTATCCCAACTCGGGGACCCCGGACTCGGCCGTGTTCCTGGAATCCCAATCCGATCTCTGGTTTGATGTCGGACTGTACGCATACCCGTGGTGCGCGGATCTTGACAATGACGGCGACTACGATCTGCTGGCGGGTCGCGATGCGACGGGGTTCCGGTACTACCGCAATACAGGCGACCTGGCGACCTGGGAATGGGAAAGCGCCGACCCTGTCTTCTCGGGGCTCGCCCAGACCACCTACTGGAACTCGCCATGCCTGGTGGATCTCTCCGGCGACGGCACGAAGGACCTCGTCTACGGCACGGCAGCCGGTCCTCTGAACTACTACGTCAATACCGGCAGCCCTTCGACTCCCGTCTGGGCTGCAGAACCTGGTCCATTCGGCGGCGTGATCGATGTCGGGGGCGCCAGTTCCCCCTTTCTGTTCGATTTTGACCTCGACGGTGATCTGGACTTGGTGTGCGGCACCCAACTCGGAGACATCAAGTACTACGAGAACTGCGGTTCCGCATTCGCGCCGGCCTGGGAACCGGGTCACGATGCATTCAGCTCAATCGATCACTCCATCTACTCCTCCATCAGCCTCGGCGACGCCGACGGGGACGCATTGCCCGACGCTTTGGTCGGCGACACGAGCGGCCGGTTCTTCTTTCACTGGAACACGGGCGCGGGTTTCGTCTATGACGGCGCGCTTCTGGCGGGCGTCGACCTTGGCTATACTTCGGTGCCGCGGTTGACCGACATGGATCTCGATGGTGATCTGGACATCGTCGCGGGCAGCGAGGCGGGCGCCCTGTTCTACTTCCGAAACACGGGCACTCTCGATTCACCCGAGTGGGTGATGGTGCCGGGGTTCTTCGGAGATATTGATGTCGGAAGCTACTGTTCGCCCACGGTTGGCGACCTCGACAACGATGGAGATCTGGATCTCCTGACCGGCGACATCTTTCACGAGATCCAGTTCTTCGAGAACGTAGCCGGGACGTGGGTGGAGGACCCGGCCGCGGTGGAGGGCATATCCGCAGGGCAGAACGCCGCGCCGGCCATGGGTGATCTGGACGGGGACGGCGATCTGGATCTCACCATCGGCAACTATGACGGCACCTTCAACTACTACCGGAACATGATCCTGCTGGATGCCGCTCCGCCCATGCCGGTGGCCGACCTCGCGGTGGCGGTGGCGGGACACCTGCTCGCGCTCGAATGGTCGGCAGTGACTACCGACACCGGCGGTGCGCCCGAGACCGTGGCGTACTACACCGTGTACCGAGGTGAATCGGCACACTTCGCGCCCACGGCCGCGGAATCGCTGGCCGCCACATTCGGCACGAGCTTCATCGACAGTAGCGTATCGTTCAGCCCCGCGGTGAGCTTCTTCTATCTCGTCAGGGTTGTCGACCAGAGCGGCAACCAGTCCGGCGAGTCAAACAGAGTGGGGGAGATCAACCTGGAGCTGCTGTCGGGCACACAGGCGCTGCGCCATGATGCAGGCCGCTAGCGATCGGCAGGGACTCACGGGCGGAAGAGCCGCCCGGGCGGGCCCGAGAACTCGAGGATCCCGTGTGTGGCGACACACGACACACAATGATCGTTGGGTGGAACGAGAACCGTCGCGTCCGTCGCCAGTCGGACTCTCGTCCTTCGGTTGGCCGGGGCGGGTGGCTCGGAGCAGCAGGCAGGGAACCCGAGTCCTCGTGCACGTGGGGGAACAACCGATCGCAGGACCGGCCACTGAAACCTGCGCCGCACGAGCGGAGCGAAGGAACCCCTGCAGGAATGCGGCAGAAGGCGGGCATCAGTCGTTCGCCGCGCATCGGGTTGCCCCTCTCGCGCCGGCCAGGCCGCATCCGCGGCCGCGGACATGGGGAGGAACTATTCTAACATTAGAATAGTTCCTCGCGGTGCACCGGACGGGCCCGTGAACCTTACCAGCCTTGGTATTCCGTCGCTGAAGCGTGTCCAACGTCACCAGTGGCGGATCAGTTGAGCGCGAACCCTTGACGTGACCCCATGGACATGATCGAGCGGCTCGGTATGCTCGCGTTCGGCACCGGAGTCAGAGGCCTCTCTGACCGATTCTGAGCCAGGGCGAGCTGGCGTGCCGGGCGCAACACGTCGGGATCGAGCCGCGCTGGCTCACCACCGTGTGCCTGCTGAGATCGGAACCGAGGCCACCGGCGATCCGCTTTCCGCCTCGTCTTGAACCACCCCGCTGTGATCCAGACGACCGCGGCCATGGTCAAGAGCGGCGTCCCGGTCTCGTCCCGGGATCACGGTTGCAGCCGCAAGCGCCTGGTCAGGCTTTCTCCTGTGGGCCTGGCGATGTGGCGCCAGCTTGAACCCGTCCGGGAGGCGTTCGAGCAGGCAGCAAAGGGGCTTCTCGACGAAATCAGTATGGACGTCATCTCCGTCATCGAGAAGCTTGAGCATGCCTGGCCGCCCGCAGCCTGCCCGCAGCCTGCAGGCCCGCGGTCTCATGGAAGCCTCGAGGAACGCCAGCATGCCGAGATGGCGATCGTCGCCCACTAGCCTGAACTCAGTGAATCGTCTCGGGATCTGAATCGCGAGCGGCCCACCAGCTGCCTTCGCGTCCAACCCGAGGACGAACGCCGGCGCACGGATTCCCCGCGACAGATACGCGGTGCAAACCGATCCGGCCCAGTTCGCTGCCGGAACGATCGCCGATCTGGAGGAAATCAGCGA
>JALOPK010000382.1 GCA_025453925.1 Candidatus Eiseniibacteriota bacterium
CGCGGCGAAGAGGTTGTGGACCTTGACCGTGACGTGGGCGTAGTTGGCGGACCCCACCGGGAAGACCTCCGAGTCCACGTCCATGGGGCTCGAGTGTCCCGCGATGAGGGTCACAAGCTTGAAGGGCTCGAAGAGCACCGATCGCCTCCTCGGGCTACTTGCGGGTCAGGTTGACGTGCAGGTCGAACGTCACGCCCTCCCAGTTGTCCCCCGAGCCGGTGGAGGAGAGCGTGTACTTGAAGCGCAGGAACACGGCCGTGACGTAGCCGCCGCTCTGGTAGATGGTCTCTCCCGTGGCGGTCAGGCTCAGGGCGTAGTCAAACCAGGTGACACCGTCGTTAGAGCCCTGGGCGAGGGCGACGAGTTGAGGAGACGACCCGCCGATGGCGAAGAGCACCTTCGTCACGAGCGTGACGTCCGCGTAATTGAAGTCCCCCACCGGCTGCGGCGAGCTGTAGATCGACCGCAACTCAGCGGCTTTTCCAATGTAGGTCTGGTCCTGGGAAAAGGCGGTGAGCATCCGAGTCTCCTTCTCTCTCTGGGCGAATCCGGCATCGAGCACCGGACGGCGCGGTTCCCGGGTCGGGCGACGGGTGGACGACATCCAACCGTCCGGACAAGGCGGACGCCCTGCGCTCCTGCGGGACGTTCTGGTGAGCCATCCTGAGCCCCCCGGTTGAGCATGGTCTATCATGCCTGCGTCGGGCTGTCAATGGGGCATGGATGCGCTTTTCTTGCGGAGGCCTGCCCTGCCAGCTCTGGCGGACTGGCGTCCGCGGTGCCCGGATTGGTCTGGTAGACACGCCCGGCCGGGATCCCCTACCATGCGCCCACGATGCCTCTCGTCAGCAAGACCTGGGCGCACCAGGACCAGTACGTCTCGGACCTCCGGTCCGCGTACCTCGGCCTCCGCCTCGACGACCCGGACCACGCCTTCGTCCAGGATCCACTCATCTGGGACAAGATGCTCCGGGATCCCGTCATCTGGCCCGCGGTCCAGCACCGCTGCTACGCGATCTCGGGACGGAAGTGGCAGCTCCGGCCGCCCACCGACTCCGGGGCGGACAAGGCCGCGGCGGGGGTCATTGCGGAGATCCTCGGGCAAGTCCACGGGTTCACTGTCGCCCGGCACCGCCTTGCCCAGGCGGTGTTCCACGAGGGGTCCTCCGCCTTCACGAACGGTCAGCGCCGCTACCTGGGCGTGAGGGGCTTCCCCATTCTCGGGCTTCCGGAACCGCCCCACCCGGAATAGACTCGACGCGTGATGCGTGCGCGACAACGACAGCGCCCGAGCGCGGTGAGCTACCTCTGGCTCGACATCCGCCTCCTCCGCGGGGCGCGGCTCGTGTGCCCATCGAGGGCTTCCGCGACGCCGACCGATTCGAAGCCGAGCTTGTGGCCCGCACGTTGGAGGGAAGCGGCGAGCCCGTCCTTCTCCAGTGCGCGGCCGGCGGCGACCCGATCGAGTTCCTTCCCGGGGAGATCGTCCGGGTCATCCGGATCGAGATGAGGGGCTGACGGGTGACGGAGGGTCAGGCCGAGGCGCTTCCTGCCGCGCTCTCGGTCGGCGACGAGGCCAACAGGTCGCTGAACGGAGCCCGGAACTCCACCCGCCAGCCATCGCCCTGCGGGACGATCTTCTCCACGAGCGCCCGGACGAGTTCCTTCTGCGCCGCCGGCTCCATCCCCAGGAAGAGCAGGCGGAACCGCGAGAGCATCGAGAGGATCCGGTCGATGTCCACCGCGCCCGCGGCCCGGAGCAGCTCCCCCTCCGCCTCGTCCAGCGACCTCTGGGCCTGCTCCCGGTCGGCGGCGATAACCCGTTCAGGGAGCGAAGGTAGTCCCGAGGTTTTCCCCACCAGAACGCGGTGTTCACGTAAGATGTTCTCGTGTTGAACCGGCTGCTCATCGCCGCCCTCGTCATGCTCATCTTCGTCGGCCTGGTCTCCGCCGTCTGGAACCTCTGCGACTGGCCCCCGCCGAGGCTGATCCTGAAGTACGGCTTCCCGCCCACCGGCGGCCCCACCGGCCGGACGATGACCATCGAGGGCGTGGAGTTCGTGGAGCTGAAGCCGGGGTACTTCAGGATGGGGTCGCACTTCTGGTGCGAAGAAGGGGATTGCCTCGGGAGAGTTTGTGCCGTCCTCCACCTGCCGTGGGGGAGGCAACCGAAGCATGACAGCAGGGAGTGTCCGCCGCATTGGGTTGAGATCGAGAGAGGGTTCTGGATCGCGGCCCGCCCCGTGAGCCTGCGGACATACATGCATTTCGATCCGGAACAGCTGCACTCAAGTCGTCAGGACGGAGCATCTCCTGTCACTGATGTGACATGGAGTCAGGCGAGAGCATTCTGTGCCTGGATATCGGCACGTGGGTCGCTTCGAATGCGTCTTCCGAGTGAGGCTGAATGGGAGTATGCACTTTGGCCTTTACCATTAGGAGTTACGGGTGTTCAGTGGGAACTCCTACCCGCGACCTCGGGACTCAGCATTGCGCCTTTTGATGTGCCGGGACGCATTTCGACAATCCGCTATCAGCTAGATGTCGGCCAGCCATTAGAGTGGTGCCAGGATTCCTGGCACGACAATTTCTGCGGCGCTCCGGTTGACGGTGCGCCATGGGAGACACGCGACGAACTGACCGCGCACTCCACGGAGATGATCATCTTGCCCCACTCAAGTGCTCCACGAAAGGTAGTGCGTGGGGCTGTCTTGCTGGATGGCATCGGCGAGGTCAAGCAGAACGTGCGCTGGCGGGCGGGCAGCGCAAGTGGCGAACGGTGGATTGCAGTGCGACTCGCGGCAGATTCGAGGTAGATCAGGTGGCGCCGGATAGGCGGAACTGTCTAGGCGAAGAGGTGTTCAGGTCTCCGCGCCGTCAGCACTACTTCCTTCCTACTGCGGCAGTGCGCCGCCCCAGTCCTTCGGCCTCCATCCGGGCTCATGGGGGCCGTCCCCCCCCCAGGACTCTGGTGTCCAAACGTGGATCTCACTCGGAGTAGATACTGGTACAACCTGTCCGTGTCGATTGGTCGGGTAAGACGTCTTCTGCTTACAGAGTTCAGTGTCCAGGGGAACCGACGAGAATCGGATGATATCACAGTGCTCCACATCATACTCGTAGTACCATTCAGCAAGGCCGTAGTCCTTCAGAACATCGACAGTGATTACCGGGGGGCCCCGGCCTTGTGCGTTAAAGCCCTTGTGCCTCTCTGACTTGGATCCATTGGGCTCGTAAGTTACTTCTGTATCGTACACGTAATGTAATATGTCTGGATCTTCTACCCAGCTGTTGCTGAAGTTGGCGCCTGCATTCCAGACCACCGCCGCGCAGACGATTCCATGCATCACGCTGTGGATTCTGCAAGCGAAGGCGGTGGGAACCGAGATTCCGTGCTTGTCCGCCGTCCACAGACTGGCGTATGAGTTGCCTGCGTCTGGCGGCTGGAAGGACCCGGGGAACCACTCGACCAGAGTGTGCCTGCTAGAACCGGCGTACTGGGTTGGAGAAGTGGGGCCGTAGAACATATGGAGGCAGTCAACCCATTGGACGATGGTGCAGAGCTGGTCCTGGTGTTTTGGCAG
>JALOPK010000383.1 GCA_025453925.1 Candidatus Eiseniibacteriota bacterium
CTCGGCGTGGAGATGTCGGCAGCCCAGGCCAGCCGCTCGGTCGAGGAGGTATGGGCGCATGCCGCCATGGCCGAAGAGGATAAGAAGCTCGGCAAGGAGCACTGGAGGGAGACGATCCGCGCGACCTGCCCGAACTGCGAGAAACCCCTGGCCAAGAACGCGAAGTTCTGTCCCGAGTGCGGCACGCCGCTCAAGGCCAAGACCGAGTGCCCGGGCTGTGGCGCCAAGCTCCAACCCGACGCCAAGTTCTGCGCGGAGTGCGGAGAGAAGGTCTCGCAGCCCATCGGGTGATCGTCACCCACAGCGGATCCTGCGCCAGGATACCAAACTCGCACCATCGATCGTCGTGCAGATGCATGGGCATTCTGCGGCGCCCACTCCGTGTGATGGTTCGTGGGACCCCATTGGGGCGGGGAGACCCCGCAGGTGGCTATTGCCGACTCCCGCGGGGGTCCGGCAGCAGGCTACAGCGGCCTGAAGAAGTAGCTATGATAGTGGGGAACCTCATCAGGTGCGATGAAGAGAACCTGAGGTGGAATCCCGAAAGCCTTGGAGAAGTGGGGATCTATGGCTGCGGCCTGCCTCCTGTACTCCTCAACTCCATCGCGATTGTCCTTCCCAGACTCGATCATGGCGGAGAGACCCAACGCGTATGCGCGGAGCGGCGGAATCGGGCTTGAGCTCAAGTACCTTGTGACGAACCCAGCCGCGATGTCCAGGGCCGCGCCCCTCGCCTGTTCATCGCTCCTTGCGCGCATCATGTGATACCTCGCCAGGTCCAGGAGAAGGGTCTGCTTTTTCGGGTCTGCGGTGAGCGCATCCTCTATGTACGTGGTCCCCTGTTCAATGTCGTTCCTATACAGGCACGCCTTTCCGAGTTGCTCCAGCACCTCGGCATTCCCTTCGTGCGCTGCCAGCACCGCCTGCCAATACGCGAGCTTGTCAACACCATCAGCCAGATGGATTTCCCGGGCCTTGGCGCCGAGGACTCCGTCAAGTGCCTCCAGTTTCTGGGCGTAGGCGTCGGCCTTCGCGGAATCCCCGCCCATCCCAGGAGGAACGGACAGCAACTCAACCAGGAAGAGCATCGGCTCCACGTAGTCGGGATTCAGGCTGACGAGAGATTCGAGCGCCGAGACCGCGGCGTTCACTCTGTCACGGGCGTCAGGCTGCTGTCGCATGAGCGAGGCGTAGGCGAGCACGCTTTTGACATACCCCTTATAGAACCTGTAGGTGACGTTCTGCGGATCGCGCAGCGCCGCCATCTCCACGGCACGGTCTACGCGTTCCAAACGATCGAAGAGCTCCTGCGGGTTCCCCAATCCGATGTGATGCTCGGTACGTGCCATCTCATACCACGCGGCAGCGTTCGTCGAATCCGTTGCGACCAGCGATTGGAGACCTGCCATGGCCGAGTCGGCATGCCCCGCCATTCGCAACTCATAGGCGTCCCGCACCGTCATTGCCACTTTCTGTGGGGTGCAGGTCGCCACCGCCAGCGACGTGCAGGCAAGAACAACGGCCACCGACCCCGCGGTGAACCGCCACCTCTGGAACCACATCCTGCTCATGGTAGTCTCCTCTCTATGGACTGCCCGGGTCACGGCAGAATCCACGTTGGGCTCTGTCCGGCGACCCGTCATAGCACGCTCAACGGCTGCCATTCCGTCGGCCACGTCGAGTTTGCCGTGCGCCGAAATGCGGCGCAACAAGAAGCAACTCCGTGCCGAATCCGCGCACAGAACGGCAGGGCATCGGCCGGGATGCCGAGCCGTCGGCAGCTACACCGGAGATGGTTCCCAACGGGGGCGATCTCTTGGACGATGAGCCGCGCACCGCGCATGTTGGGCGCAGCACGGCCCATGGAGCATGCCCTCGTGGATTCCCCGAACCGCGAAGCCTCTTCCCTGCGACGCTCCCGGCGCCTCAATGAGATCGAGGGGGGACGCTGTCCCGGTGAGGCAGTCGAAAAGGAACGATCTCCTGAACGACCACAACGCGCTGGCGTCACGGATGAAGTTGGGGAGATTGAGGTCGTTCGCCAGAAACCCGCCCACAACGATGTCGGGCGCGAACCGCACCCCTTTGATCCTGAGCGCCGCAACCTCAAGAGCCGAGTTGTAGCCCGGAACCGCGGCATTGATGACCTCCCACGTCACTTCAGGATATCGTCGATTGAGCCGCTCGGACAGCCGGGCCAGGTAGGTCTCTTTCTCAGCCACGTCCCACCCGAACATCTCCGAGTCACCGATCCCGAGAATGCGCACGGTCCCCGAACGCTTCTCGTGTGAAATCGAGGCTCCCCTGAAGCCGTCAGCATAGATGCGCACGACCTGGTGCTTGAAGTCGTAGACGCGGTCAGGAATCCGTTCATAGATGAGATTCGGATTTCGGCTCATGCGGATCATGTGGCCGAGTTTGACGGCTTCGCTGTGGCGTAGTGCAACCGCTGGATCATCGGGATCGTCCAGCCTTCCGAGGTCATCGCGCCACGCCCTGACGCGGAAAACCGCTTCGAAGCACAGCAGCACAAGCACCACGCGAAAGAACAGCAGCAGGTAGTTCCGGAAGCTCTTCATCATCCGTATCCGAGGAGCCGAGTCAGACCAGGCCTGACGTTCAGACTGACCGAGGTCACGTCGAGCTATTCTCCCATTCCCAGGGGCCCTTCGCAACCGCACGAACCCGCCGTGCAGGAACGCGAAACTCCAGGCGGGGCCGCTTGAGAACTGAAGCAAAGGATGCTGGCCAAGCTCTGGTCTTCTCTCACGGCGAGCAAGGGTCTACGCGGGGGTGTGCAGGCGTCGCTGGGTGGGCCAATCCCTGTCCCATTCGCCTCGTGAGACCCCCGATCCTGGCTTGACGCTCCCCTAGACCGGTGCCCCCCTTGACAGAATCCGGGTCGAGTATTATTATATCGATGCTCGATATAACGAGCCTCGACACTACCGCGGCCGCAGGAAGGAGACGAGATGGAAGCCCCGCGCGTCGAAGTCATCAACCTGACGAGGAGCTGCAATGAGGCCCTGATCCTCACGCTCCTCCGGGAGGGGCCGATGCACGGCTATCAACTGGCCTTCGAATGCGAGCAGCGGGGTGGTGGCGTGTTCGCGTTCAAGCACGGCACCCTCTACCCGATCCTCCACAAGCTCGAAAAGGATGGCCTGATCCAGGGCATCTGGTCTGACGAAGGCCCTCGGGGGAAGCGAAAGTGCTACACGCTGACGGACCGCGGCTCTCGGTATGCCCGCATACAACGTGAATCGTGGCGTGCGTTCATCACCCAGTTCATGGGAGTAATCGGCAAGGAGGAGACATGAGTGCCATCACCGACGCCTTGCGCGATGCCTACCAACGGCTGGCATTGCCCCAGCCCGCCCGAACCCGGGTGCTCTTGGAGTTATCCGGTGACTTGGAGGACATGCACCGTCTCTATGTCGACCAAGGCCTCTCAGAGGAGGATGCCGAACGGAGGGCGCTGGAGAGTCTCGACCTCTCGGATGCGGCGCTGGCGGGGCTCTCCGCCGTGCATTGCCAACCGTTGCGGCGGTTTCTGGATCGTCTCTCGTCT
>JALOPK010000384.1 GCA_025453925.1 Candidatus Eiseniibacteriota bacterium
CGGCTTGTTTCTGGAGTCGGTCGCCGACCGTCTCGCCGATCCATCGCTCGTTGCCGCCATCGTAGCGGCGTGCGGGTTCGACCAGGAGTCCGCGGCCCGGCTGGTGGATTTCCTCAGAGCTCAGCGCGACGCCACCGGATGTCCTCCGCCCCACCGGCATCATCTCGTGGTGGAGCACGTCGCCAGCGGTCCCGGCGGCGCGCCGGGGAATCAGATCGTCCTGCACACGCCGTGGGGGCTGCGGGTGAACCGTCCGCTCTCTCTCGCCCTCGAGGCAGCCTGGGATGCGCGGTTCGGAGACCGGCTGCAGGTCTACCCGTCGGATGACGCCGTCGTGCTGGTGCTTCCCCGCGACGCGTCGGGGGGTGAGTGCCTCGCTTTGGTCACTGAGGCGACGGTTGACTCACTTGTGCGCGCCAAGCTGGAAGGATCGGGTTTCTTTGCCGCCCGCTTCCGGGAGTGCGCGGGGCGCGCGCTGCTGCTCTCCCGCCCGCGCATCGGCGAGAGGATGCCGCTGTGGATGAACCGGCTCCGATCCCAGAAGCTCCTGCGTGCCGCCGCCCGGCATGATGACTTCCCGATCATGCTGGAGACATGGCGCACCTGCATTCAGGACGAGTTCGACATGGCGAGCCTTCACGTGCTGCTGGCCGAACTGGAGCGTGGGCTCATTCGGGTGTCAGAGGTCCACACTCTCCATCCGAGCCCCTTCGCCCGGGGATCGGCGTGGCGCCACATCAATGAGTATATGTACATGGGAGACTTCACTCCCGGGGAGCTGACATCCGGACTTCGGGATGACCTGATCAGGAGCGTCGCGTTCACGCCGCACCTCCGACCGGCGATCCGGCATGACGTGGTGTCTCACTTTGTCGAGAAGCGGCAGCGCACGTACCCCGGCTACTCGCCGGCGACACCGCGCGATCTTCACGATTGGCTGAGGGAGCGCCAGTTCATCCCCGGGGTTGAGTGGGAGCGCCTCCTGGCGAGCATCCACCGGGATCACGGCCTCGATGCCGTGGCGATCCTTGGTCCGCTGGGCGACAGGGTCCTCACGCTGCCCGCAGCGGGGGAAGCGGGGTCCGTCGTGGTCGCCCGGGAACGTGCTTCCACGGTGCTGCGGGCCTTGCGCTCCGGCGGGCGCCGGTCTTTGCCGGATGACACGCCCCCTTTCGCTGACGCCGAGACATCCGAACCGGATCCAACCGGCGGGCGCGAGGCAGTCGGGCTCCTGCTGGCGCAATGGCTCCAGTACTACGGGCCGGTGAGCGAGCGCTTCATCGTTCAGACCTCAGGCGTCGCTCCCGAGGTGCTGGCCGGCGCGCTGGAGGCGATTCCGGATGCGATTATCCGCGGCAATCTGATCGAGGCCAGCGGTGAGATCGAGGTGTGTGATGCCGCCAACTTCGAAACCCTCCTCAGAATCGGCAGAAGGCAGGCTGTTCCTTCGTTGGTCCCGAGGCCGCTGCACGCCCTGCCCTCGTTCCTGGCCCGTTTCCAGAACCTCGCCGCGGGCGGAGACGGACCGCGCGCACTTCACCGCTGCCTGGAACAGCTCAGCTGCTATTCCGCGGCCGCGGCTGCCTGGGAAACGGAGGTACTTCCTGCCCGCCTGTCCTCCTACGTTCCGTCATGGATGGACGCCCTCATGGACGAGGGAGAGATCATGTGGGTCGGATGCGGAAACCAGCGCGTGTGCTTCGTGGCCGGTGGCGATCTCGATCTGCTGCCCCCTCGACGCGGCCGTGAACCGGGGCGGCCTGCGGATGCCGGGCACCAGGCTGTGGAACGCGCGGTCTCGGAGGAGTGGAACCGGGCGACGGCTTTCCCTGATCCCCGAGGCCGGTACGACTTCGGCGTGCTCCTTGAACGGTCGGGCGGCACCGCGCAGGAGCTGGCCGATCGGCTCTGGGACGGTGTCTGGAAAGGGACGATCTCCAACGATGGGTTTGGGGCGCTCAGGAAGGGGATCGAGAATCAGTTCCGGGTGCCGGGGATGACCCTTCCGCCGCCATCCGCGGGGCGGAGGAGGTTCGGACGCACCTCCTTCTCACGATGGAAAGGATCGCTCCCCATGGCGGGCACCTGGTTCAGTATGCCGGAACCCGAGGCAACTGATGACCCCATCGAGTTGGAGGAACGGATCAAGGCCCGCGCCCGGTGCGTCCTCGAACGGTATGGCATCATTTTCCGCGAACTTCTGGCCAATGAGCCGCCTCCATTCCGCTGGCCCGCGCTATTCAGGGCGCTTCGCCTGATGGAGCTGTCGGGCGAGATCGCCGGCGGCTACTTCTTCGAGGGGATTCCCGGGCTGCAGTTCGCGTCCCACAAGGGCTTGAGTTCCCTTCACGACGAGCGGGGAGCCGACACGGTCTACTGGATGAGCGCGACTGATCCCGCGTCGCTCTGCGGGGTGCGCCTCCCTGGCCTCAAAGGGCTTCTCCCCCGGCGAGTGCCGGGAAACCACCTCGTCTTTCACGGGGAGCGCCCGGTGGTCGCGTCCGAGCGCTGGGGCGGATCTCTGACCTTTCGCGTGCCGCCGGACCACCCCGATGCGATTCGCTATCTCGGCTTTCTGGAGCATCTCCTGGCCCGCCCAGTGCAGCCGCTGCGTCGCGTGACGGTTGCCCGCATCAATGGGCAGGATGCGGCGGGGAGCCCCTATCTTGATGTGCTGCGTGCGCGATTCGATGCCGTAGCCGAGCACCGACATGTGTCGATTCACCGGCGCTACTGAGGATCGCGCGTCGGCACCCGGTGTGGTCGCCCTTGACGGGATGACCCTCCGTGCGAGAACATGGGCGCCTCAGCGGCGAGAGTCCCTCTGCACCTGTCTGTCGGTCAACCCCGAAGGGAGTATGGCATGCGTCGGATGATCATCTTCGTCACGTCGTTCGCGGTCCTGGCCGCTCCGTGCCTGTTCGCTCAAGTCACCGCCACCGGCGACACCGCCGGCGCCGCGGCTCAGTACAAGCTGGCCAACGTCGTGGCAAGGGTGAACGGGCACGTCATCACCGATGATCTGCTCTACCAGCGGCTCTTCAGACTCCACGGCGCGCAGGTGCTGGGCCAGATGATCAGCGAGATGCTGGTGGAGGATGAGGCCCGGGCGCAGAGTATCGAGATTCCGGAGAAGGACCTTGACGCCCGGTTCGCGGAGTTTACCCACGGTTTTGCCACCCCGGCGGATCTTGAGAACTGGTTGCGCCAGCAGGGTTTGCGGAGAGAGGATGTGAAGGCCCAGCTCCGGCTCGGGATGCTGCAGGAGGGCATCGTCACTCATGCCCGCGGGCTCTCGGTCACGCCGGAGGAGGTGGCGGCCTTCTTCGAGCAGAACAAGGACCGCCTGGGCACGCCCGAGCACTACCGACTCCGGCATATTCTTCTGGCCTCCCAGGCTGAGGCGGAGGAAGCGCTGATCGCCCTCCAGGCAGGCGCGGATTTCGCCAAGCTCGCCGCGTTGAAGTCTCAGGATGCCGCCACCAAGGACGCGGGCGGCGACCTTGGCTTTCTCACCCTGGCCGCGCTCGCGCCGGAACTGCAGCAGGCGCTGGCGGAGCTCCCTGTAG
>JALOPK010000385.1 GCA_025453925.1 Candidatus Eiseniibacteriota bacterium
GTCGACGAGCGAACACGGGAGCGTGTCCGGAATGTCGCCCGCGAAATGCACTACTTCCCGAACGCGCTCGGCCGGAGTCTGAGCCGCAGACGGACGGACGGTATCGGCCTTCTCCTCCCCGATCTCTTTGGCGAGTTCTTTTCTGAGGTCATCCGTGGAGCGGACCAGACAGCCCAGCAGAACCATTATCATCTCGTGGTCTCCAGTTCGCACGCCAATCGCGCCGAGATCGAGTCCGCGCTGCGCATGATGCGCGGGAGAGTCGACGGCCTCGTCGTCATGTCTCCCAACATCGAGGCGCATCTGCTTCGCGCGAACCTCCCGCATTCCCTTCCCATCGTCCTGCTCAACTGCGTCGTGACGGAGGACGATTTCGATTCGCTGAACGTGGACAATGAGGGAGGGGCATACCAGATGGTGAGGCACCTCGTCAACCATGGTCATCGGCGCATCGCGATCATCAAGGGGAGCGGGGGGAACTTCGAAGCCGCCGAGCGCCTGCGCGGCTACAGACGCGCCCTTGAGCATGGCGGCGCAGACCTCGACGGATCGCTCGAGATCGAGGGGACGTTCTCCGAAGCCTCGGGGTACGACGCGATTCGAACCATCCTGGCGCTCCCGGGTCGGCCGACGGCGATCTTCGCTTCCAACGACGCGATGGCGGTCGGGGCGCTGAGCGGACTGCGCGATGCCGGCATGCGGGTGCCGGACGACATGGCGCTTGCCGGATTTGACGACGTCCCGGTCGCCCGCTATCTGACGCCGACCCTCACCAGCGTGCATGTATCGATCAGCGATCTTGGGGTCCATGCCATCCGCCGCCTGATCCACGCGGTGCGGGAGAAGAACGCGCACGTGCGGCAGCATGCCCTGGTCACGACCACGCTGGCCCTTCGCGAGTCTTGCGGTTGCACGAACTCACCAGGACCGATCACAACCGAGGAGGAACCGACGAACACGACGCACGCATCGTGATTCATCGCGGATACACGTTTCGATTCTATGAACCTCCGGTCCGTCCGGTGACGGGCCGGCACCTCTGCAATAGCTGCACTCACCAATCCATAAGGAGGCATATCATATGAAGGGCAAAGTCTTGCTACTTCTGCTGTGCGCGGCGGTCGTGATCTCTGCGGTCAGCGCTCAGGCGCAACTGCAGCGTCAGGATGCGGTCTGGGCGCGGGTTGCCCCGGCCGGCACCATCACCGTCGACGGGCAGATGAACGAAGCAGCCTGGGCGGCCGCCGATTCAGTGATCGTCGAGTTCGGCGCCTACTCCGGCCTGCCGGGCGGAGGGTGGCGGTGGGAGAACGGCATCCTTGAGCCCACGGATCCCACCTATGCCGTCGCGAAATTCCTGGTCAGTGGCGACAAGCTGTATGTTGGCATCCTTGTCAAGGACAAATCAGTCGGCGGCGGGTTGTTCAACCACTTCGACGGCTTCCTGATGAACATCCGTGACAAGGCCGGCCCGAGACCCGCCGCAGCACTTGAGTATTTCTACGGCTGGGTCGCGGAGACCTGGGCGGACACCAATACCGCCAAGGTAGGCGCCCTGCCCAACTATTTCGGGCCGCGGTCGTATACGAACCCCGAGCGGGCCGATTACTGGAATGCCGTCACAACGGTCCAGGGGATCTCGAACAGCGATACCACGGAGGACGAAGGCTACACGACGGAATTCGAGTTCAACGTGTCAAAGCACGGCTATGACGTGACGAAGGCTGAGCTCGTCGGCTTCACGTTCTCGGTGTACGACAACGACTATGAGTGGCCGCTGGACGTTGCCAGGCAGGCGGGCAACCGCGCCTGGTGGCAGTGCCCGTGGGGGAACGGGACCTGGTTCAACACCGGCCGCATCATGGTCGATCCGGCGGTGACGGTCACCTCCGGAGCCGCGCCGGCAATCGATCCCGATGTGGAGATCCTGAGTGGCGCAAACTACGCCGATCCCACCATCGATGGCTCACTGAATGAGGACGTGTGGGCTGCGGCCCCCAGCTTCACCATCGCCTGGGGCGATACCCTGCTGCGCGCGAGCTATCCGGGCGCCGGCGCCCTCCGCAGCGGCCAGTTCCAGCCTGAACTCGGCGGCGTCAGAGCCCCGGTCCAGGATCCCGGACTGGCAGTCGTGAAGTACTTCTACAAGGGCGACATGCTGTATCTCGGCGTCGACGTCTCCGACCAGGTCGTCGTGTCCAAGGAGCTGGACTTCACCGATGCGTTCCGCCTTGCGATCAACGACCGGGCGGACCAGGATACGATCGAGCACTGGTACAGGATCCGCAACCTGCTGGTGAAGTTCGATAGCCTGGGCAACACCGTCCTGGATGGCTACCTGCCCACCGTCGTCGACACCATGAGCATGGGAGAAGTCAAGGTGGCGATGAAGCCGAACACGACCGTCAACGATCCGAGCGATTTCGACGAGGGATGGTATGTGGAAATGGCCATCGACCTGAAGGCGATCGGTTATCCGGCCGGTCTCGGCGACAAGGCCCTCTTCATGGGTGCGACGCTGTACGATGGCGATGCCTTCACCAATCCCGCCGACGACTACGGGACCCGGACCTGGTTCTTCCGCGAAGGCGCCGACCCGTGGACGAGTGACGCAGCGGCATGGTGCGTCCTGAGTCCGACGGTCATCACGAGCATCGACGATCCCACCGCGTCCGGGATTCCCGAGCGCTTTGAGCTGATGGGGAACTTCCCGAACCCGTTCAACCCTTCGACCCAGATCCGCTACGCGGTGGCGAAGGAGAGCAAGGTGACGATCCAGGTGTTCGATCTGCTCGGCCGCGCCGTGGCCACTGTGCCGGTCGGCATCAAGCAGGCGGGGGTGCACGAATCGTCGTTCTCCGCGACCGCGCTCCCCTCTGGAGCCTACTTCTATCGCGTGGAATTCCAGTCGACAGCCACCGGCCAGCTGCTCTCCACGCTGATCGGGAAGATGATGTTGCTGAAGTAGTTACCTCTGTCGTGCAGGGCTCCCCGGCAGGCTGCGCGCCTGCCGGGGGACCTGCCTGTCTCGCGTTCTCCACACAAGGATCACGTTCATGATCACGCGAACGCTCCGCCCGGCGCCCGCCGTGGCCTGCCTGGCCGCCCTTGCTCTCCTCCTGACCGCTGGCAGTCTCCATGCCGGCACCACCGGCAAGCTGTCGGGGCGGGTCGTCGATGCCGCGGGCGATCCCCTCCCCGCAGCCAACGTGACGATTGCCGGCACAAAGTTTGGCGCGGCCACGGACCCCGACGGGTACTACACGATCATCAATATCCCTCCCGCGAAGTACCAGGTGCAGTTCAGCCTCGTGGGCTACAGGTCGTTTGTCACAAAAGACATCATCATCAACATCGACAAGACGACCAGGCTGGATGCCAGGCTGGAGGAGAGCGTCGTCACCACGGATGCAGTCGTGGTGACCGCTGCCCGACCGGTCGTGGATGTGGGCCTCACGAGTTCGCTCGCGACGCTGACGAGCGACGACATCCAGACGCTCCCCGTGCAGGAGCTCCAGGATGTGGTGAACCTCCAGGCCGGCGTCATCGACGGGCATTTTCGCGGTG
>JALOPK010000069.1 GCA_025453925.1 Candidatus Eiseniibacteriota bacterium
TCGAAGAGCGCGTGCCATGAATCCTGGTCACCCTGCAAACAGCCCCGGATAGTCTCGTGAAGATCGACGACCTGCATGCGTACCCCGAATCCCGCGCACTACACAGAGTCACACACCCAACGAACCGAGCACCAGAATGTACGCTCCCTCTCCGCGCGCGCCAAGATCCTGGGTGGGCCTCGTTGGCCCCTCGCATGCGCAACTCTCGCCATACGGCATGATACCCCACTTCAGGTCTGCGATGAGTCATGGAGCCTCGACTGAGGTTGACACGCCTGGTGGGCCACCACATCGTCGCGTGGGCAGACAACCGGGGATTCGGGCGTTCCACTGTGCCGGTAGTCCCCGGCGACGCACTGGACTCCATTGCGTGCGAGGCAGGCGTGAGTACATCGAGGACAGAATGACCAGGCGGTACTATTCGCACACCGGCTTGGAGACCTATGTGGTGCGGCTCTACAGGCGAGGAGAGCTGACGCTTCGCGAGGCGGCACGCCGGCTTGGCCTTGATCTCGTGGCGACGATGGATCTCATGCTGGATCATGGTGTAAAAGGCAACCTCGACGCGTCGGACGTGGTGGAGGCCGCTGAGCGCTTCGGCTGAATCCTTGGGCGGTGCTGAGGCCTTTCGAGCGCCCCCAGAGAGTGCGGCACGCGAGGGTTAGAGCAACGGTCTGAGAGGAGGGGGTGTGGACGCCCAACCAGGCGGCACGCAACGGGACGAGACGCCAGCACGGATCACCGGCATCGCTGAGCTCGATCGACGGCACGGGGAGCTGGTGGCGTCGCTTCCCGTCTTGGCGCCCAAGGTCGCGGCGCTCCGCCTGCTGGGGCACGCACGAGGGCTCCCCGATCTAACCTCGGCACCGCAGAGTCTGTTCTATCACCTGGACGCTTTGACCCGCATCGCGGCCTTGGTACTGGCCCCGGATCCCTTTACGTCGCATCCCGATCTCCTCGGCGATCTGTTGAGTCTGCTGGAAACTGCACCCCAGGGCCACCCGGCGTTTCGCCGGGACGACATCTCCCAGGCGACCGCGCGCCTCGCGGCCCTGCTCGTCGTCGAGCACGCGATCCGAGGTGTCTGGGATCAGAGTCTGGCGCTGCTGGCGCGTATCTCCCACCGACTCGACTTGCCCGCCCGCTTCGCCACTGATCTCGCTGATGTTCCCCCGGATTGCCGATTCGAGGTCCTGTTCACAAAGGTACGGTGCCTCCCGGTGTGCTCCGGGATGCACTGGCCGTATCACCTGCAGGACGGCGTGAACCTTCCGGAGGATACCCTGCTGACGGTCCTCATTGACACCGACGCCGTTCCGCCTGCGTACCAGGAGGCCTACCTGGCGGCGCTCTCGGTGAAGGTGGAGGCCCGGAAGACGAGGACTGCGGCGCCGACGGTGATTCGGTCCCAGGACGATCGGGGAGAGGATCTGCCTTTGGGCGAAACACTGAAGGAACTGGTTCGGGAGGCCATCGACCGCGCAATCGGGGTGCTGGGGCCATCTGCGACGGCGCGTATGGCAGGGAGGCAGCTCACGGTCGGGATTCTGCTCCGGAAGCCGGCCCCCGTCGAAGAGATTGAGGGCAGATCGCTCCTCCTGCCCCTCGTGTTGGCCCTGGCGCGACAGCTTGGCGAACAGCTCAACATGTCCGCCCGCCTTGATCCTTCGCCGTCGGCAGTCTGGACCGGCGATCTCGACCGGCACGGGAACATCCGGTCGGTCTCCGGCATGCCGCTCAAGAGCGCACGGGTGGCGTCATCCCGTGCAGAAGCATTTGGCTTTCCTGAGGCGGATCACGGGGCGGTGACCGGGGCGCTGGCCGGTGCGAATCATGTTGTATCACTCGCGCCTCTTGCCCATGTCCTGGACGTTGACGAGGCCAAGGGATTGGCGAAGGTGACGCGTCGTCCCTGGACTGTGCGTACCGGTTTCGAGCTTCGCCGACGGGCCCGACCACTGGGCGTTGCCGGTGTGGTCGCACTGGGAATACTGCTGACAGCGCTGGGATTCGCCACGAGAAACCTCTCGTCGTGGCTCGACACGGAGGTTGCCAACGTGCGGTTGGGCCCGGGGGGCGACCGCATCGAGTTGCTCAACTCGTATCAACGTGTAGTGCACCGATTCCAGGTGGCACAGACCTCACCGAACCTGCGCCCCAGCCTCGGAGACGTGGATGGGGACGGCATAGTGGAGGTCTTCACCGGGACCGGCACTCTGGATTCCCTCCCAAGCACCGCGTTCTGCTATGACCAGCGGGGGCGCCTCATGTGGACGTTTCGCGGAGGGTTCCGCCCTGACGAGCCGGTTCCTCCGGAGTTTGCCGAGTACGCCAACACGTTCAACATGGGGGGCGCCTACGTACGCGACGTCGATCGCGACGGGGTGGCTGATGTGTTCGTGGTCTTCAACCACAGCCCCTTCTGCGCCACCCAGATCGCCCGTCTCACTCCCGATGGTGCGTATGCCTCAAGCTTCTGGAACTGCGGCCACTGTGCCAGTACCAACGTGATCGCTCCCGACCTGACCTTCGATGACATCGATGGAGATGGATACGACGAGATTCTGGTCGCGGGAACCTCAAACGCCTGTGACAGAGCGGTGGTGATAGTGCTGGACCCGCGGAGTTTCGGTGGCCGCGGGCACGTGTGCGATGGCACCGACAGAACGCGATCGTGGCAGAGCTATATCCTGCTTGCCGATCCCGAGGAAATCCGCCATGCCCTGCGCATGCCGCGCCTCCATGCAACCAGCATCGAGGCAAGGAACTGGAATGGGCAACGGGTGATCATGGCAGGTATCTGGCTGGCTCTTGGCAGGCAATTCGAGGGAGCGTTCCGCTACCGGCTAGACCGGGATCTGAACGTGGTTGACTTCTACTGGTCCGACTGGTTCGTCGGTTGGGCCGATTCGGCGCGGTCGGCCGGGGCGTTGCCCGCCGATTGGAGCCTTTCCAGGTTCAGGGAACGGATGAAGCAAATCGAGGTCATCCCCGGCCCGCAATGGCTTTGGGAACCCGACCCGGAGCCCGCAACGGACCTCCCCGACGGTACGCCCTCTTGAGGCCCACCGCGATCACCGCATCAGACCGATAGGGCCGGGGGCACGGGAGCGGACGCGGCCCCTTGGCCTCCGACTGTTCTCCGGATACTATTCTAATGTTAGAATAGTCGCGTACCTTGCACTGCCCGGCCCCTCCCGGCAGGAGGCGCCGAATGCCTCGCGCTGCGACCAGGCACCGCGCGCGATGCCGTCGTGCCCGCGAACTGGACACTCCCCTCGATCGTGTCCCGCCCGCCAACGGACGAGGCAGATCTTCCGGCGCCGGTTCTACTCGTTGACGACATAGCCGAGGGCTTCGAGCCGCAGGTTCGTTTCAAGCTCGAGGACGGCCGGGTGTTCCTCGGGAACGGGCCGGTGAGCGTGCATCGCCAACATGATCGCGCCGAGGGAATCGGCGACTTCAGGCCTGTCCCTCGCGAGATTCTCCTTTTCCCGGGGATCCTTCCGAAGGTGAAACAGCTCGGTGCGCACAACCTGTCCCGCCTCCTCGATCAGGGCCAGCTTCCAGTCGGCCGTTCTGATTGATTTCATCAATCCGCGGGGCCCACGGTCTTTCTGTGCCATTGAGACCCGCGCGTGCTCCCGACCGTTGCGGGAAGAGCCGCCCCGGATCAGGGGGATGAGAGTCGTTCCTTCAAAGGAATCGGGAATGCCCAATGCCGCCACATCGAGGATGGTCGGCGCGATGTCGATGCTGCGAACCTGTTCCCGCACGATTCTCCCCGCTGCCGCGGACCGAGGGAGTTTCACGATTAGGGGGACATGCAGCAGTTCATCGTACATGGTGTGCCCGTGCCACCCCATCATGCCATGCTCCCCAAACTCCTCACCGTGATCGGACGTGAATACGATGAGCGCCCGGTCGTAGACCCCCAGCGTCCGGAGCGAATCCATGAAGGTGGCGAGGGCCCTGTCCATGGAGAGGATCTCGGCATCATACGCCGCAACGATGTGGCGGCGATCGGTATCCGTGATGGAGCGCCTCCCCTCGTTGATGTCGGCGAGAAGGTGCTTGTTGATTCGCCCGGGCAAGGCGCCTCGGTATCTCCCGTCCAGCTTCCGCAGATATCCGGCCCGGGGATTGTATGGGGCGTGCACCTCGTATGTGTGCAGGAAGAAGAACGTGGAATCCGCGCCATGGCGGCTGATCCACGAGAGGGTACTGTCTACCGTGGTTGAGAAGTGGTGCTCACCGACAACGACGTACCGGTCGAACCCGGCGTCGAGGCCGAACTCCGGCGCGATCTGGGCGCCGCCGTTGTAGGAGATCGTTCGATACGAGCCGCCCGCGAGCACCGCTGCCAGCGTCGTGAGGGAGGGAGCGCAACGCGTTTTCCGCCCATAGAACGCGCCGTGGTGGGCCGGATAGAGCGACGTGAGCATGGAGGCGTGCGAGGGGAGAGTGCTCGGTGCCTGGGCGGTCGCGGCGGCGAAGCGGATGCCGTCCTTCGCCAGGTGGTCGACGCCGGGGGTCGACAGGCGGCGATACCCGTAGCAGCGCAAGTGATCGGGGCGGAGGGTGTCGATCGAGATGAGAAAGACGGGGCAGCCCGGTTCCGCAGGCCCCGGCCTCTTGCTTCGCATTGTCCCGTGGCGTCGCACGTGGCGAGGCGCTCCCCGTCCGCCAGCGCCACAGAACGGAGATGCACCCATCCCCACGACGGGTGCCTGCACGGGGAGTGATTATGGGTTCTCCTCGTGGCATGGGTCAAGTTCGGGGATCCCTCCGAGGGGAGTCAACACGGTTCACGGTCGCACGCTCCAGTGCCCATCGGTCAGCCGCCACGTCTTTCGCCGTCTGCCTGCGTTCGACCGCTACCGGCGTTCCTCGCGCCGGAACGGAACGGTCAGGGCGGCAGGGGCGTCCATCGTGTGGCGCCGGGAGCGCCAGGCGACGAGAACGAGCACCGCGATGGTGGTCAGATATGGCAGCGTCTGAAGGAGGGGCGCCGAAACCGGGGATCCCAGGGCCTGAAAACGGAACGTCGCCGCGCCCACCAGGCCGAACAGGTAGGCGCCGAACAAGGCACGATAGGGCCGCCAGCACGAGAAGATCACCACCGCCAAGGCGATCCAGCCCCTTCCCGCCACCATGCGTTCGATCCACATCTGGTTGTAGGCGAGAGAAAGATGCGCGCCGCCGATGCCCGCCAGAATCCCCGCGAACGCCGAGGCCAGCATCCGCACCTTCACCACGGAGATGCCGTGGGCATCCGCGGCTTCGGGGTTTTCTCCCACCGCCCGGAGCGCCAGACCCCAGGTCGTCCGCATCAGGATGAAGGCGATCGAAGGCACCAGCAGGACGCCGGCATAGGTCAGCGGGTCATGTCGGAAGAAGGCACGTCCGGCAAGCGGGATATCCGCCAGCAGCGGCACGGGAAGGGAATCGAGGCCGGGCGCGGTCTGCCCGATGAGCCGCTGCCCGAAGAACCCCGAGATGCCGGTACCCAGCATCAGGAGGGCGAGTCCCGCCACTACCTGGTTCGCCCCCAGCAGAACCGTCACGCTCCCATGCAGGAGCCCCATGCACAGACCCGCGCCCCCGGCACAGGCCACGGCCAGGCCGGGATTCACTCCGGCATGACTCGCCGCGAATGCCGCCAGGGCGCCTACCAGCATGATGCCCTCGATCCCGAGATTCAGCACACCGGCTCGCTCCAGGACGAGCTCTCCCAGCGCCGCCAGCAGGAGGGCGGTCCCGGCCTGGATGCCCGCAGCGATCAGGGCGGCGCACACGCCCATGGCATCAGTCACCTGAGCCCTCCACAGCGGGAGACCCGGACAACTCCGGATGGCGTGCCTCGCCGTGACGGCGGCGCAGGAAGGCCTCCGCCGCGAGAGCGAGAAACAGGATCAGTCCCTGCAGGATATCGACCAAAGAGGACGGCACGCCCGCGCTCACCTGAAGCTGCTCTCCACCGGTCAACAGCATACCGAGGAACAACGCCACGGGGGGAATCGCTAACGGGTGAAGGCGTGCCAGCCACGCCACCAGAATGGCGGTGTAACCGTACCCCGGCGAGAACCGCGGCTGCAACCGGTGGAGGACTCCCGCCATCTCGACCCCGCCGGCGAGGCCGGCCAACGCGCCGGAGATGAGCATCACCACCACGACGTCACGGCGGATTCGATACCCCGCGTACTCGGCGGCCCGCGCATTGCTCCCCGCGACCCGCACCTGGAACCCCCACCGGGTGCGCCACAGGAGCGCCCACAGCAGCACCGCGCCGATGAGCGCGATGGCGAGCCCTCCGTGCACCCGCGTGCCGGCATAGGTTGGCAGGTCGGCATCGGCGGGAAACCGGTCGGACATGGGGAATCCGAAGGTGGTCGACCCCTTCCACGGGCCGTAGCAGAGATGATCGGCGAGGAGCATGGCCAGGTAGTTCCCCATGAGCGTGACCAGAATCTCGCTGACGCCAAGAGAGGCCTTCAGTATCCCGGGCGCCAGCGCCCAGGCTGCCCCCGCCGCGCACGCCGCGGGCAGCATGAGCATTACTCGGGGAATCCCGCACCGCGGCAGGAACAAGGCAACCCAGGCCGCCGCCAGCGCCCCCGCGTAGAGCTGCCCCTCGCCGCCGATGTTCCACAGCCGCATTCTGAAGGCGACTGCGACCGCCAGCCCCGCGAGCATGAGGGGCGTCGCCTTCACGACGCTCTCGGAGAAACCGTAGCGTGTGCCCAGCGATTCCCGGAACAACGCTGCGCAGGCTCCGGCCCCATGGATGCCGGCGGCCCCGAGCACCACGTGGCAGGCGAGCAGGACCGTGCCAACCGCGCCCGCGATCACGGCGAGATCGCGGCACGCCCGGCGCAGGATGACTGCCGCAGCGCTCATCCACCACGCTCCTGGCCCATCATATCCCGCCCCAGCTGGAGGCGGTTCGTAGACGCGGGACGTCGCTCCGCAACGATTCGACCCCGGGCCAGCACCACGATCCGGTCACTCAGCGCGAGGAGATCATCGACATCCTCGCTTATCAGCACGATGGCAGTCCCCGACGAAGCCAGGCCCTGGAGTCGCGCCCTCACGAAGCGAGTCGCCCGCGCGTCCAGCCCGCGGAGGGGATACTCCGCAATCAGCAGCCGGGGCGGCTCGCGGGTCTCACGGCCGACAAGGAGCCTCTGCATGTTGCCCCCTGATAGGAGGCGGACGGGCCGCCCGGGGTCGCCGGGCTCAATCCCCTCCGCTTCTGCCAGGTCAGCGCCGAAGCGTCGCACCGCCCCGCGGGACAGGATCGGCCCACGGCCAAGCCGCGGGTGCCCGAGCCACGTCATCACGGAGTTCTCTGCAAGCGTCAGGTCAGCCGCAAGGCCACGGCCACGCCGGTCTCCGGGCACGAACCGCACACCGCTGCGGCGGAAGTGCCGCGAGGGCCGGCCGGTCATGTCCTTCCGGCCGATGAGGACGGCTCCTCCCGAGGGTGCCAGGAGGCCGGCCATGACTTCGGCCAGCGCCGACTGCCCTGCTCCCGCAAGGCCCGCGACCCCGAGGATCTCTCCAGGCAGCACTTCGAGGTTCACGCCGAACAAGACCGCCGCCCTTCGATCGGAAGTCTGGATGTCCCTCAGCTGAGCGGCGGGTTCCCCGGAGGGGTTCGGGCGGGGAGAGGCCTCCCCGGGATGCCCGGCATCGCCCATCATGTGCGCGACGATCTCGTCAGGGGTGCACCCGACCGCCGGCCCAGTATGGACCACTCTCCCGTCCCGCAACACGGTGATCTGGTGCGCAATCTCCCGCACCTCTTCGAGCTTGTGGCTGATGAACACCAGCGCGGTTCCGCCTGCCGCCAAGGCGCGGAGGGTAACGAAAAGACCCTCCGTCTCCTGGGGAGTCAGCACCGCGGTCGGCTCGTCGAGTATCAGCACCGCCACCTCCCGCGCCAGGTTGCGCAGGATGTCGACTTGCTGTTGTTCCGCCACCGAGAGGTCGCCGGCCCTCACATCTGGGCGGAGGCGGAATCCCAGCCCATCCGCCAGTGCCGCGGCGCGGCGGCGAAGCTTCGGCTGGCGGAGGGCCCATGGGATAGAGCGGTCGCCCACTGCCAGGTTCTCGAGGACCGTCATGCCGCCAAACAGCATAGGATGCTGATGCACCATGCCGATGCCGGCCCGCAATGCGTCGGCGGGGGAGTGGAATCGGACGGATAGTCCCCGCAGGCGTATGTCGCCCGCGTCCCGCGCGTAGCTCCCGGCGAGAATGCTCATCAGCGTGCTCTTGCCCGCGCCGTTGGCTCCCAGCACAGCGTGGATCCGTCCGGGTTCGAGATCGAGATCAACGTGGTCGTTGGCCCGCACGCCGCCAAACGACTTGGTGATACCGCGAAGTTCTACGATGGGTGGCAACGTGCCCTCACACATGGGTGGGGAGCAGGTTACGCTTCACGGGCCGCCCTGATTGGCAAGGGGCGGCGAGGTTCGGGGTTCGGCCATCAGCCTGGACTGCCGGCACCCGGTGCTACTTCGGTATGGTGCCCGCCACGCCCTGCACGAAGTAGGACATGCTTAGCAGCTCCTCGTCGGTCGCCCGGGCGCCCGCTGGATAGGCCTCGGTGCCGTCCTGTCGGATGATCGGCCCATGGAACACGTCGAAGCTCCCATCTGTGATTTCCCGCTGGCGGGTGCCAACCCGCTGCCGCACCGTTTCGGGCACGGCGGGGCCCCACGGGGCCAACTTGGTGATTCCGGTCTCGATACCCCACCAGTAGTCCTCCGCCTTCCAGATTCCGGCCAAGACCTCGTCAACGATGCGGGAGTAGAGAACGCTCCAGTCCCACACCGCCGCCGTGATGAATCTTGTCGGCGCGAAGGCCCGGGCATCGGAGTTGTAGCCGATGGCGAAGGCCCCGCGCTCTTCGGCAGCCTGGAGCGGAGCGGGGGAATCACCCTCGGTCATGATGACGTCGCATCCCGTGTCCATGAGGCTGAGGGCGGCATCCTTCTCCGCCGCGGGATCATACCAGGCATTGGTCCACACCACATGGACCGTGCAGGACGGGTTCGCCTCCCGGGCCCCCAAGGTGAAGGCGTTTATGTGTCGGATGATCTCGGGGATAGGCACCGGAGCGACGAAGCCGATCTTGCCCGACGTCGTCAGCGCGCCGCCCGCAAGTCCCGCGAGGTAGATGGTCTGATACGCGCGACCGAAATAGGTCCCGACATTGGCGTCGCGCTTGAAGCCCGTGGCGTGCATGAATGCGACTCGGGGGTACTTCGCGGCGGTGGCCAGCACCGCATCCATGTACCCGAAGCTGGTGGCGAAGACCAGAGCGCATCCCTCCTGGGCCAGCCTTGTCAGGACACGTTCCGCGTCGGCGCCCTCCTTCACGTTCTCCACGTAGACGGTCTTCAGGCCGCGATAGCGCGTCTCCAGCGCCCGGCGGCCCTGATCATGGGCGAAGGTCCAGCCCGCGTCACCGATCGGGCCGACGTAGACGAATCCGACTTTGAGATCCACCATGGCGACGGTATCCCCCACGGCCGGCACCGCCTCGCTCCGGCCGGGTGAAGCTCGATCACCGCACGAGACCGTCGCGAGAATCGCCATTATCCACGCACCGTTCCAACGCACCATCATAACCTCCTTGCGAGAGCGATATCAGAGAAGTAAGGCGCGCTGCCGAGGCTGTCCACCCCGCCATCGCCCCCGCAAGGCGATCCGGTTGGCCCCCCGTTTCGTGCCCCAGGATCCGTGCCTTCCGATGGACCCCCGCGTCACCCTTCCGGCTGCCATGATCCGGCGCTGAAGGTCTCGCGAACATCGTCACCGGACTTGCGCAGCCCTCAGAGTCATGTCGGGAAAGGGTTTCGCGGAACCGTTGAGTCCCGATTGCCGGCCTTCCCGTCACCTTTTGCCTTCGGGTTGCGCAGGCAACAACGGTGCGCTAAGTTGATTTGGTTGGATGAGCGCCGGATGCTGCCCCGCGATGACCGGGGCATCACGATGCGCTCCCGGGGCCCCGGCTGGGGCCGGGAGGAGTCTGCATGGATCGACCTAAGACCGTTGCGCCCGCCGATGGTACGCTGGGCGTTCTGCTCCCCGGGATGGGAGCTGTCGCTACGACCTTCATCGCCGGCGTTTCAGCCGTTCGCAGAGGACTCGGGCTTCCCATCGGCTCCCTGAGCCAGATGGGCACCATCAGGCTCGGGAAGAGAACCGACGGAATCACCCCCCGCATCAAGGACTTCGTCCCCCTTGCCTCCCTCGACCAGCTCGCTTTCGGCGGCTGGGATATCTTCGAGGATACCGCGTATGATGCCGCAATGAGGGCAGGAGTCCTGCGGCCCGAGCTCCTCGGGAAGCTCCAGCAGGATCTCACTCGCATCGCGCCAATGTCCGCCGTTTTTGATCGCCACTACGTTAAGCGCCTGGATGGTCCCAATGTGAAGAAGGGCGCGAACTGGCGGGATCTGGCCGATCAACTCGCCGATGACATCGCGGCATTCAAGCAGCGGAACGGCTGCGCGCGGATGGTCATGATCTGGTGCGGCAGCACCGAGATCCACCTCGCGCAGTCGGAGGTGCACCAGACCCTGGAACGCTTCGAACGTGGTCTCGGCGACCGCGATCCCGCAATCGCCCCCAGCATGGTGTATGCCTACGCGGCCATCAAGGCAGGTGTACCATTCGCCAACGGGGCGCCCAACCTGACCGTCGACATTCCCGCCCTCTTGTCCTTCGCCCGTGACCGCGGAGTCCCGTTGGTAGGCAAGGATTTCAAGACTGGCCAAACGTTGATGAAGACGATAATCGCCCCGGGCCTGAAGGCGCGAATGATCGGCATCAGAGGTTGGTTCTCGACCAATATTCTCGGGAATCGCGACGGCGAGGTGCTCGACGACCCGGAAAGCTTCAAGACCAAGGAAGAGAGCAAGCTCAGCGTGCTCGAACAGATCCTCCAGCCCGAGAAGTACCCCGAGCTGTACGAGCACCTCTATCACAAGGTTCGAATCAACTACTACCCGCCCCGGGGCGACGACAAGGAGGGGTGGGACAACATCGACATCTTCGGCTGGCTGGGCTATCCGATGCAGATCAAGGTCGATTTCCTCTGCAAGGACAGTATCCTGGCCGCGCCTCTGGTGCTCGACATTGCGCTGTTCCTCGACCTGGCCGCCCGATCCGGATGGCGAGGGATTCAGGAATGGATGTCGTTCTTCTTCAAGAGCCCCATGCATGCCCCGGGGCTCTATCCGGAGCACGACCTGTTCATCCAGGCCATGAAGCTGAAGAATACACTCCGGTTCTTGATGGGCGAGGAGTGCATTACGCATCTGGGAAACGAGTACTACGACTGAAGGATCACAGCCCAGGGGAGAGCGCGCGTTGATAGGTCAAGCTCCGCCAGGAAGAGGTCTCACGAGGAAGGAACCCGAGCCCAAGCGTCCCGGACCGATGGAACCGAAGGTATTCACCCGGTTCCTCAAGCCGGATTCCTACATGCCTGACTTGAGGGCCAGGGATAAGCCCGCGCTTCTTCAGGAGCTTCTGTCGGGGCTCAAGCAGCCTGGCCTCGAAAACGAGTGCTGTGGCGTTCACGAACTCCTCCTTGCCAGAGAGCGGGTCGGCACCACCGCTCTGGGCAAGGGGCTCGCGGTGCCCCACGCCCGCACCGCGCTTGTCACGACGCTGAGCGTCGTGATCGGCCGGTCCGTGGAGGGTGTGGACTATGGGGCTCCCGATCGGAAACCGGTTCACGTCTTTTTTCTCGTCCTCGGTCCCAACGAGGATCCCAGCCAGCTCTATCTTTCTTTTCTTAGCACGATCGTGAAGGTGTTCAAGTCGCGGGCCATGAAACGCCGACTTCTCGCCGCCGCGAGCTTCGAGGAGTTGGTCGGAATCCTGGAGGATGCACTGGCTTGTGAATAAGGACATTCGACTCTTGGTTTCTCTGCAGGATATCGACAATCTTCTCGAGGATGCCAGCGATCAGGGCGATGCGCATGAACTCAAGTCCCTGGGTTTTGCCTTGGGGAGCCTGGAGGAACTGAAGAACGCGCGGGTCCGCGTGCGCGCGGCCGTTGACCAGGCGCACGTTCGCGCATACGACCGTCTCTCGGGGGTATATAGGCGGAGGTCAGTCGTGCCGATCGTCAATGGAACGTGCTCGGGGTGCTTCGGCACCTTGCCCACCGCCCGACTCCAGGAGGCGAAGATCGGTGACAAAGTCCTCTGCTGCGAGAATTGCGGCCGCATTCTGTTCTGGATGTAGCGTCGTCGACATTGGCCGGCGGGGGTTCCCGGAGGTAGCATGGCCCTTCAGAACGTGACCCAGGAAGGCCGGATTCATGCCCGTACGCTGAATAGCGCATACGAGGGCATGGTGGTGATGCCCGGCGCAACCAGACTCAAGGAATTCATCAATCGCCCCTGTCCCACCCTCAACCTCACAGATGTCACCGTGACCACCGCCCCCCCGGGCGCTTCCCGTTCGCCCGAAGAAGCCCCCGTGATCACCCTCTACAAGAGTCAGATACTTTACCTTACTTTGGTCGAGGAGATCCGCCGGGCGCGGACCCGGGTGTATGAGCGTGACGTCCTGGCCGCGCACCTGAAGAAGGAGCTCTTCACCTTTCAACTGGACGGCGGCCTTCTCGTCACCGGTGAGGTGGTCGGCGGGGAGCACTCGGTCGCTTTCTTGAAAGGCATGTTCCTCGCGGTGGCCAACCCGACGGTGGCCAACCTCCGCGGAGTCGATCTGCTTGGCGCGCTGAGCTTCGTCCTCATCAATCTCAACCGCGTGGAGTACTACCGACCTCTATCCGGGGAACCAGGCGAGCCCGTCCAGCGATCCGAGTGTGAGGAACCCCTGGCGGAATCCGCGCCCGTCGACACGGACTTCTCTGAGTTCGAAGCGCAGTTCGTTCGGCTGGACCGGGTCAAAATCAAACCGCCCTCCTGATGAGCGATCCCAAGCTATTCCCCCGCCAGAGAGCGATCCTTCGGGAGATCGCCCGATTCACCAATGAGCGGGGGTTCCCTCCCACGTTGCGCGAGTTGGCGATGGTGCTCAACGTTCGTTCGGCCAACGGCATCCGCCAGCAAATCCTCGCGCTGGAGAGGAAAGGCTATCTCCGCCGCGATGCCCGGAAACCTCGGAGCATCGCCCTGACGAGCCCGGAAGAAGAACGGACCATTCCCGTGCTCGGTCTCGTGGCGGCGGGCTCGCCCATCGATGTGAGCGAGGGTGATCACGGGCGGCTGGAACTCGGCCCTTCGCTGGGCATCACGAACCCGCGTTGCTTCGCCGTTCAGGTTGAGGGCGAAAGCATGATCGGCGAGCACATCGTCCAGGGCGACTATGTCGTTTTGGATCCGGGAGTCGAACCCCGCAATGGCCACGTGGTCGCCGTGAGCGTGGATGGTGCGGTCACACTGAAGACCTACCACCCTGTGACCGGAGGCGTCGAACTCGTGCCAGCCAATCCCCGGATGAAGGCCATCCAGATTCGCACCGGAGCGGTCCACGATGCCCATGTCCTGGGGGTAGCCGTGGCCCTGGTCCGGCGGATGGGGACTGCGTAGATGCGGCGTCACCTGTTGATTCTCCTGCTGGCGCCGTGCGTGGCCGCGGCGGGCTGGAACGGAGGCATACCAGGGGGATATCTGCGCTTCGGTGCATCTGCGCGTTCCTTGAGCATGGGGGGCCTGGATCTTGTGCTGGGTCATGGCGAGGCGGCCGCATACGGAAACCCCGCCCAGGTCGGCCTGCTTGCCGAGCAGGAGCTTTCGTTTACTCATGTCTCCCTGTATGAGGGCGCTTCCTACACGGTCGCCACCGCCGCCCTGCCCGGCCAGTCATGGGGCGGGTTGGCGCTCGCGGTTGTGAGCCTCGGGTGCGACGGGTTCGAGCGGCGCGGAGAACTGGACAACCGCTATTCCGTGAAGGGCGAAGAGTTCGGCACCACCCATACCGCCATCATGGCCGGCGGTGGGCAGGACCTGACCCGCTTCGCCTTAGGGTCCTCCATCGGCGGCAGGGTGAAGCTGGTCGCGCAGTCCATGCTGGACCAGCGGGCGTTCGGATTCGGCGCGGATCTGGGGTTCGAGCACCGGATGGTGCTTCCCTACCTTCATCGATGGATCGCTCCCCTCACGCTGTCATGGTCCGCGTCAAATGTGCTGCAGCCACGTCTCCGCATGGAAGAAGAAACTGAGCGGTTCGCCCGCCGCATGGACGTCGGCGCCAGCTATGATGTCTCACCGTACGGAACGCTGGGCCTCCAAGCGCGGCTGAGCGGCGACGGCAGCCGGCGCCTTGCCCTCGGAGTCGAAACCTGGCCACGGGAGGAGCTCGCGGTGAGACTGGGCGGGAATGACACGGAGCTGACGGCAGGCGTGGGCCTGCGATGGAAGGCCTTGGGCATCGACTACGGCATCGCCTGGCATGAGGAGTTTTCATCGAGCCACCGTCTCAGCCTCGTGATCGCGCGACCCCGAAGTCCCGGAGTGAGCCCGGATGGCACGATGGCGCGTGGGGACGCCTCACGCTGGGTCGTGCAGCACTATCGCGACACCGAGGCGGCGCACCTGGCCCATCGGCTCGCCCGGCTGTCCGGCGGAGGTCGTGCCGCGAGGCTCTATCATTACGTCATCGGCGAACACCCGGCGACGGTGTGGGCGGCGCATGGTTGGCGCTGGTTCGGCGACCGTGCCTACGACCGCGACGACTGGGGCGATGCCGAACGCGACTTCACGAAACTTCTCCACCATGCACATCGCGACGAAGTCGCCGAGCCGGCGACATGGTTCAGGCTCGGCGACGCGGCCGAGCACCAAGAGCACTGGCGCAGCGCTGTCGACGGCTATGAGCTGGTCATGTCGGCCTCCGACCAGTCAAGCTGGAAGGAAGAGTCGTTCTTCCGCGCGGGCGCGGTGTACTTCCTGCATCTGACCGATTATCCGGCCGCGGTCAGGGTCTACGAGCAGGCCGTCGGCCGCTATCCTGCCCGGGACCTCTCCGATGCCTATTTCCGGCTGGGCAGGTCCTACGCGGGGCTTGAGCGCTGGCAGACCTGCGTGGAGCGGATGGACACCTTCCTGGGAAAGTATCCGGGCGACTCCCGGGTTCCCCAGGCACTGTTCTGGAGCGGCCGAGCCCTATACGAGCTTGGTCTACCGGAAGACGCACTCCCACGCCTTGAGAGGGTCGTCGAGGGGTATCCCCGGGACGACGTGGCGGATGACGCAATCCTGTTCAAGGGTCACTGTCGCCGACTGACGGGTGACTTGGAACAGGCCCGCATAGAGTATGCCCGCGTGGTAAAGGATTTTCCCAGCGGCGACGTCACGCCGCTGGCCCAGCTTTCTCTGGGCGTCGTGCTCCAGGAGGCGGGCTCACGGGAACTCGCCGCGCGGGAGTTCCAGCGTTTCATTGCGAACTACCCGACCCATCCGGGTCGAAGGGAAGCCGAGGACCGGCTGAGCGCCGTAAATCGCTGAGCCCGGCCCTTCTGTTGCGCGGAGGTGTTCCGTTGTTTACTCGCCCGAAGGGAGATGGAATGAGAGTAGTGGTCGCAGGCGCGGCGTTTGCCCTGGTACTCGGCCTGGCGGCGGTGGCGCTCGCGCAGGCCCCCGGGGATGTTCCCGGGACCGGTGGAGAGACCGAAGCGCTGGGTCTGCCCGTGGTGGATACGCTCGCGCTGGAGCCCCCGCCGCAGGAGGGGCGGATCATGGTCAAACGGGGATTCATCGCCGAGCTGTGGCGCAAGGGCGGACCGGTGATGTGGGCGCTCCTGGCCAATTCGGTGCTGGGAAGCGCCCTGGTGGTAGAACGGCTCATGGCGCTCAGGCGCTCCAAAGTGCTGCCCCCCTCCTTCCTGAAGAACGTGCGGGCGCGCTGGCTGTCCGGAGACGTCAAGGGCGCGTTCGATCTCTGCACAGAGTCCGACCTTTCGGTGGCGCGAGTGCTCAAGGCGGGTCTGGCCAAGCACAACCGCGGGGTGGCCGAGGTCGAACGAGCCATCGAAAGCACCGGGGGGCACGAGATCCAAGCTCTCAACAAGCACCTTCGCACTTTGGGCGCGCTGGCGAGTATCGCACCCCTTCTCGGGATCCTCGGCACCGTCACCGGAATGATCAAGGCATTCAACTCGATTGCCGTGAGCGGGTCGCGCCGCCCTGACCTGATCGCTTCCGGCATATCCGAAGCGCTCATCACCACGGCCGCCGGCCTGGTCATCGGCATTCCGCTCTTCGTGATCTACCACTATCTCATGGGCCGGGCCGATCAGCGGGCCTGGGAGATGGAAGAGGTGGCCACGGACATCATCGAGAATCTCTCCCTGAGGAGTGACGGCATTGAAGTTTAGGAAGCGTCAGGCCGAGGGGCTTGAGCTCCAGATCGTGTCCCTCATCGACGTGGTGTTCCTTCTGCTTATCTTCTTCCTGATGGGCACGACGTTCGTGGATCTGCTGGACAAGCTGGACATCCGGCTGCCCGAGAGCTCCGTGACCAACCGCCAGCAGCGCCGCAACCATCTGATCGA
>JALOPK010000070.1 GCA_025453925.1 Candidatus Eiseniibacteriota bacterium
GGGCAGAGGGGTGGTGGGTTGGGCCAAGGCAACGACGGGGGTTACCCGCGGAGTCTACGGCAGGAGCGACTCACCCGACGGCTATGGCGTGTACTATCATGGGGGGATAAACGGCACGGGGCTGATGCGCGCGGTGGTACGGACATCCCGGGGACCGACGGCGCTGGACGCGATGACGGCCGCGGGAAGCTGGGTGGAGGACTTCGGAGAAGGTCACCTCGTGAGCGGCAGATGCCACATTGAGCTGGACCCGCTCTTCCTGGAGACCGTAACGATCGACGATGCCAATCCGATGAAGGTGTTTGTCGAGCACCGTGGCCCCTGCGGGGGAACATATGTCCTGACCGGTGAGACGGGCTTCGATGTCGTCGAGCAGGAGAGTGGCACCAGCACCTGTGCCTTCATGTATCGCGTCGTTGCCAAGCGCAAGGGGTTTGAGGAGAAGCGGTTGGACGTGTGCGAGGCCGCGAGGACAGACTCGTACCTCTACCCCGAGCTGCGCGAGAAGAGCGAGAGTGAAGCCTCAGGCGAGAGGCTCGAGGAGTAAGGTGGCGGAGCCGCAACGCTGCGTGCCGACAGCGAGTTGGGACTGAGCTGACAGCCGAGAGCAGATAGCTGAGAGTTCGTCGCGCGACCTTCCTTCGTCCCCGAAAATGAGATCCGTTGACGGGGGCGGGGGTCCCGGGGGTGGGCGCAGGAAGAACGGCACTATTCTAATGTTAGAATAGTGCCGTCACCGGGACTTCATCGCCGCATGCGCGGACGGAGCACACGTCACGCTAGGTGAAGTGCCTCTCGAGCCCGAGCGTCTCTTCGGTCAGCTCGTGTCTGCGGTAAAGCCGGATAGCAGAATCATTGTCCGGCATCACGTTCAACGACACCTCAACGCAGCCGCCGGCTCGAAGACGCGACAGCGCCTCGGTCAGGAGCGCAGCCCCGATCCCCTGCCCCCGCGCCTCGCGATGCACGACGAGCTCCTCGATGTGGCCCACGGGTCCCGCGTGGAAGAGATCCTGCCGGATCGAGTAGCTGAGCATCCCGACGACCTGCTCTCCCTGCTCGGCGACGAGAACCTTACCTGCCGGTGAGGCGAGGTAGGTGTTCACGTAGCTCTCAGTGATCGGGCTCGACGCCTCGCCTTCAGCCGCCATTTCTCCGATCAGCTTGACCACTGCCCCTGCATCCCCCAACACGGCTTCTCGAACGATCACGGCCATTCCCCCGCAGACCTCCTGAGGTCGATCCCACACGCCGCCCGTCTCACCGGGGCGCTCTCTCCATGTACTTATCCACCCGTTCGCCCTTGGCGAGCACGGCGTGCACCTTCTTCAGTTCCTCAGGAATGTTGATGCCCTGCGGGCATTTCGGAAGGCAGGCGCCGCACGCCACGCAGAGCTCGGCACTGCCGCCGTCGGGCCTTCCCGCAAGTTCCCGATGACAGCGCGCTTTCTTCTTGTACCGCCGCCGCATGAAATGCGTGTAGAACCGCTGGCCGAAGTTGCCCTGTGCCGCGAGGGCCGCGTTGTTCAGGATGGCGAAGCAGTCCGGTATGTCGACACCTTCCGGGCAGGGCAAGCAGTAGCCGCACCCCGTGCACCCGACGATGATGCGTTCGCGAAAGGTCGCGGCAAGCTTCTCGATGATCTCCAGGTCTTCCGGGCAAAGGGATCCGACGCCCGAGCGCTCGGCGCTGTCGCAGTTCTGGCTGACCTGGTCCCGCGTGCTCATACCGCTGAGCACCACGGACACTTCAGGTCCGTTCCAGAGGAACTGAAGGGCCCAGTCGACAGGAGTCCGTTTCACCGAAGCCTCTTCCATGATGGCGAGGGCCCTTCGAGGCGGATTGGCGAGCATCCCGCCCTTCAGGGGCTCCATGACGACCACCGCCATTCCTTTCCCGTGGGCATAGGCAAGTCCTTCGGTCGTCGCCTGGATGCCCGTATCCATGTAGTTGTACTGAACCATCACGATGTCCCACGGGTGGGAGTCGATGATCTCCCTCAGGACCGGGAAGGTGTCATGGAAGGAGAAGCCCACGTGTCTGATTGTGCCGGCCTCTCTGGCGCGCTCGAGCTTCTCGACGTATCCGAGCCTTCGCGCCTTCTCGTACAGCCCTCTGTTGAGGCCGTGGAGGAGGTACGCGTCGAGGTGATCGGTCTTGAGCCGTCTGAGCTGTCGGTGGAGGTAGGTTTCGAAGTCCTCCGTCTTTCGCGCGAGGATGAGGGGGAACTTCGTGACGAGCTTGACGCGCTCCCGGTAGCCGCCCCTGAGCGCATCACCGACGATCTCCTCGCTCCTGCCAAGGTGGTAGAGGTAGGCGGTATCGAGGTAGTTGATGCCACGATCGATCCCCAACCGGATGGCCGCGATCGATTCCCTCGGATCGACGCTCTTTACGAGCATCCGGCGGCGCGCGGGCAACCGCATGCAGCCGAATCCCAGCGCCGACACCTGCCAGTCCAGTGAGCCCATCCGACGATACTGCATACCTGCCTGTCGCCTCTCTTTCGCTGCGCGGGAGCCGGCGTGAGTGACTGGCCAAGGAAACCTGACAACTCCGGTCCGCCGGGAATGCGAACTTCGCTTGACCAAGATGGGGACTGCGTTGCTTCTGTCATCATCGAACTGCGACGCGGGTATCCGTCCGGGAGAATTCCGGCATCAACGTGCTCCACGTCTCACGGCAGCGCGCAAACCCTCAGAGCGTCGGTCTGGCGGGTGCACGGATGTTGCGCTCTCCGCTTGACAGGGAACACGAAGCCGCTACCCTGTGGGGGTAGTCAACCGTCAGTGACGACTGCCCCCTGGCAGGGAGTGACTTTTCCAACAGGAGGACCATATGCCACAACCTCTGCAGATCGATCTGGTGGATCACGGCGTGGAGCTCATACGCCGGGCATCCACGGTGCTGCCGCCCGACGTCAAGGCGGCACTGGAAAGGGCGCGGGCTGCCGAGGCTGCCGGCAGCGCCTCGCAGCAGGCCCTGGCGACAATCCTCGAGAACGTTGCCATGGCGGAGGCCGACGCATCACCCGTATGCCAGGACACCGGCACTCTCATCTTCTACGTCGACCATCCATTCGGCTACTCGACTGCTCAGATGATGGAACAGCTCAACCGTGCGACGGTGATCGCGTCGGAGAAGGCCTATCTGCGGCCCAACGCCGTTGACTCGGTGACGGGTAAGAACTCCGGAAACAATCTCGGGCTCGGCTTCCCCCAGTATCACATCCACGAGTGGAACAAGGAAGAGATCCGCATCCGCCTGCTCCTCAAGGGCGGCGGCAGCGAGAACGTGTGCGCCCAATACTCGCTCCCCGATGACCGCATCAAGGCCGGGCGCACCCTGGACGGAGTGCGGAAGGCCGTGCTGGACGCAGTCTGCACGGCCCAGGGCCAGGGATGTTCCCCGGGTGTCATCGGCGTGTGCATCGGCGGCGACCGGGGCGCGGGGTACGTGGCCGCAAAGGAACAGCTCTTCCGGCATGTGGACGACGTAAACCCCGACCCCGCGCTGGCCGGTCTGGAGCGGCAGCTTCTCGCTCAGCTCAACGAACTGGGGATCGGCCCCATGGGTTTTGGCGGCACAACTACGGTGTTCGGCGTCAAGATCGGGGCGCTTCATCGGTTGCCGGCATGCTTTTTCGTGTCGGTCGCCTATCTGTGCTGGGCGGCGCGGCGCGCCGTCATGACCATCGCGAACGGGGAGGTACGGTACGATGCGTAAGCTGACCCTTCCGCTGAGCGAGGCCGATGTCCGCTCTCTCCACGTCGGTGATCCGATCCTCTTGTCCGGGGTCATGCTGACGGGCCGCGACACCGCGCACACCTACTTCCTGGAACAGCTCCTGAAGGAACCGCTGCCGGAGAGCGAGGCGGACGTGGCGGCTGCCGTGAAGCCGATCCTGCGGGGTGGGGCCATTTATCATTGTGGCCCGGTGGTCAAGAAGGTTGACGGCGGTCATGTATTCGTCGCCGCCGGCCCCACCACCAGCATCCGCGAGGAGCCGTATGAGGCCGACGTGATCAAGCACTTCGGCCTCCGGGTCGTCATCGGCAAGGGCGGCATGGGAAAGAAGACGCTCGCCGCATGCGGGGAGTTCGGCGCCGTCTACCTCCATGCCATCGGCGGCGCCGCCACGCTCATCGCCAAGACCGTCAAGAAAGTCGAGGGGGTGTACAAGCTCGACTTCGGCGTGCCCGAGGCATTGTGGCGCATACGGGTGGTCGATTTCCCCGGCGTGGTGACCATGGACTCCCATGGCCAGAGTATCCATGAGAAAGTCGAGGCCGACAGCCGGAAGGCGCTGCAGCACCTTCTGAAGGTCTAGCCCAGCCGGCGCGGCCGGGCGGCCGCGCTCTGATGACCCGTTTCGGCAGTTCAGGCCGGGACGCGGGTTCTGCCGGTGCTCGTGAGGGTGACGAGATACACCTTGCGGGCACCGGCAGCCATGAGAGTCGCCGTCACCTCGTGGGCAGTGGCGCCGGTGGTGAGCACATCGTCCACCAGGAGCAGCCTCGCATGGAGCAGATCCCTTTCTTGGATGACACGGAACTTCCCGCGCACGTTCTGGGCCCGGCGCCCGTAGTCGGCGCCCACCTGCGAGCGGCCATGCCGCCGGATCACGACCCGCGAGTGCACCGGAAGGCCGAGCAGCCGTCCCAGTTCTCGCGCCAGCAATTCGGCCTGGTTGTACCCCCGTCGCCATCGCCTCCACCCGGTTGTGGGCACGGGCACGATGCCCTCCACGTCGTCCCACCCTGCCGCGCGCACGACTGCGGCCAGCCGCTCGGCCAGCATGGGAGCCAGTGCAGGTCTGTGCCGATACTTGAGGTGGTAGATCATGGTGCTCAAAGGAGCGACGTGCGGACCGTAGGACCGGGCCTGGACGAAGGGCGGCCCGTGGTCACGGCAATCGTGGCACACCGCTCCCGCGCGGCCCCCTGGCGTCCCTCCCCCTGACGGCGCCGGCCGCAAACCCGAGCCGCATCGACGGCAGACAATGCCGTGGCGACACACGGCCGCATCGCAATGCGGGCAGACGATGGTTCTCGCCGACGGCACGGTGCCCCCGCACACCACGCAGGCGGGCGGCCAGCAGAGGTCCGCGGTCATGCCGACGAAATCGCCGCAGGCGCGGGCGGCTGCCGCCACGCCCCGACGGCACAGGCGAACCACCCGCCCCCCTGTTCGCATCGCCGCTCCGGGGATCAACCCTCCCGGCGCCGGCTGAAGACGGCCATGCCGGCCAGCGCCAGGCAGACCAGCGCAAGGGAGAAGACCTGGCTCGACGCCAGCCGGACACCCGCCACGTTGACGAAGTTGTTCTCTTCGTAAAGCCTGAAGAAGTCCAGGCCAAATCGCGCGAGCCCATAGAGCCCGAACACCAGCGAGGTCACCATCCCGGAAGCCGGTCTTGTCCGGTCGAAACGGAGCGCCGCCAGCAGAATCAGCAGTCCCGCGAGACTCTCGTAGAGCTGGCTGGGGTGGACATGCGCGTCTCCCACCACCGAGGAGGCGGCGCACCCCTGCGGGAAGGTGATTGCCCAGGGCAGGTCCGTCAGCCTGCCGAAACAACATCCGTTCAGCCAGCATCCGATCCGCGTGAGGCCGACGCCCAGGGCATACGAAGGGGCGAGCGCGTCCGCCATGGGCCAGAGCGGCAGCCTCTTCGCCTTCATGTAGACCAAGGAGGCGGCGATAGCCATCGCGATGCCGCCGAACATGCTCAGACCGGTGAGTCCCTTGAAGATGTTGATGGTATCCAGCCACCGCCCCTCGAATTCCGACACGTGAAAGACGATGTAGAGCAGCCGCGAGCCAACGATCGCACTAATCAGGATGACGGTGGCCACATCCAGGATCGCCTCCGCGGGGAGCCCTCGCTCCCGCGCCCTCTTCGAGGCCAGGAGAATGCCCAGGGCGAAGGAGATGACGAGCATGAGGCCGTAGCTGTAGACCGGCGTCGGGCCGATTCGCAGGATCTCGGGGTGCATATCAGGAGGTCTCCTTCCAGTTGCGTCGCAGAGACTGCAGGATACCGACGGTGCACAGGGAAGCGATCACGTGGGTTCCGCCGTAGCTGATGAAGGGCAGGGGCAGGCCGGTCACGGGGAGGAGCCCCAAGGTCATGCCCGCATTGATCAGGACTTGCGTAGCGATGCCGATGGTGAGGCCGATGGCGAGGATGCCGGCGAACCTGCTCCGGCAACGGGCGGCGATACCCACCAGCCGCCACAGGAGCACGCCGAAAAGCACCAGAACGATCTGCGCTCCAACATAGCCCAATTCCTCGCCGACCACGCTGAAGATGAAATCTGTGTGCTGGGCGGGCAGGAAGGCCAGCGCCTTCTGCGTGCCGCCCATGATTCCCTTTCCAAGCAATCGCCCGCTCCCCACGGCGATGCGTGACTGGATGACGTTCCATCCGCTGCCGCGGGGATCCAGCCCGGGGTTGAGGAACACGAGGATCCGGGTCTTCTGGTAGTCCTCGAGCATGCCCCACGCGTGGGGAGTCAGAAGCCCGGTGACGATGCAGGCGCCGCACACCACCACGAAACGCCAGAAACCCGCCCGCGCCCAGGCAAGAACGACCACCACGGTTACCATCAGCGTGGCCCATGTGACAAGCGAGAAGGCACATACCACGCTGAGCATGGGCACGATAACGGTGAACAGGGCAAGGAAGGGAACGCCCGCCCACCATGCCATCCCCACCGTGACGGGCAGGAGGACTAGAGCCGTGCCCAGATCGGGCTCGACGACGATGAGCGCGAAGGGGACGCTCACGATGGCGGCCGCGATCGCCAGCGTGCGCCATGGCTTGTTCCCCCGCTGCTCGGCGAGGAAGAAGGCCAATGCCAGCGTTGTGGCGACCTTGGCGACCTCCGATGGCTGCACCTCCAGAGCGCCGACTCCCAGCCACCGCGTCGCGCCCCCATGGGTCCGCCCGGCAAACAACACCACCACCAGGAGCAGGAGGGCCAGAAGGTAGGAAGGATAGGCGGCAAACTGCAGGAATCGCAACGAGATCCGGCTCAGAACCACCATCAGGATAGCGCCGGCGCAGACGCGGAGCAGTTGATCAAGCCCCAGGTCCTCACCATGCGCCTCCCGTCCGGCAGTGGCGCTGTGGACCATGACGACCCCCACCAGACAGAGCGCCACGACCACGAGGAGCGCGGGGACATCCCAGTCACGCATCGCCCGATTCCTCCTCGGGCAGCACGCCGCAGGTGATCAGCCACGCTTTGATCACGCCGCTGGCCACCGGCGCGGCTTCGCTGCTGCCATGGCCCCCCCGTTCCACGAAGGCGCACGCCACGATGATCGGATGATCCGCTGGGGCATAGCCCACGAACCAGGCATGATCTTCACCATGTGGATTCTGTGCCGTCCCCGTCTTGCCACCCATCACGACCCCGGGGATCCGGGACCGTCCCGCGGTCCCGTGGGGATCCTCTGTGACGCCCGCCATGGCATCCTTCAGGAGCGCGATGGTCTGCGGAGACAGCGGGAGCCGCCGGCCCTTGGGATCCGCCAGCACCGTCCGCCGCCCGGTGACCGGGTCCCTCGATTCCATGGCGATCCGCGGGGCAAACATGACCCCGTCGTTCCCGATGGCGCCCACGAACTGCGCGATCTGAAGGGGAGTCGCGAGCACCTCGCCCTGGCCGATGGCCAGGTTCACCACCGTGCCCCGCGACCACCTGCCACGCCCATAGGTTGTGTTGAACCAGTCCACCGTGGGAAACAGACCCGATCGCTCGTTCACCAGGTCGATCCCGGTGGGTTCGCCGAACCCGAAAACATGGGCCCAGCGTGAGAGCCGTTCCAGACCAATGGCAAGGCCGACCTGGTAGAAGTATACGTCGCAACTCTCAACAATGGCCTTTCGGAGGTCCACCGAGCCATGCCCTGTCTTCTTCCAGCAGCCGAACGGCCTGCCGCCGAAGAGGAACGCTCCCGTGCAGGTCTTTCGATCCGACGGCTGAATCACGCCCTCCGCCAGCGCCGCTGCCGCGGTGGCGATCTTGAAGGTCGAGCCCGGGGGATAGGCGCACTGGATGGGTCTGTTCAGCAGAGGGAACAGGGAGTCGCTGTTGAGCTGCGCCCACACGGCATGCCCCATGCCGCTCCCCAGCACGTTCGGGTCGAACGAGGGACGGGATACCAAGGCAAGGACATCGCCGCGCCGCGGATCGAGTGCGACCACGGCCCCCTGCCGGTCGGGCCCGATGAGATCCCACGCCAGGGTCTGAAGGTTCTGGTCGATGGAGAGGCGCAGATCATGGCCGGGTATCGGCGCGATGGCCGATCGCTCCGGAACGGGCCCCAGCTCGCGCCCGGCGGCGTCCACCTGTATGAACTCGAAGCCCCTCTCTCCTCGGAGGACCGATTCGTACTGGCGCTCAAGCCCGGAGCGGCCGATGAGGTCGCCCATCCGGTACGGTGAATCCGGATTGAGTTCCTTCTCGGAGACTTCGGCGATGTAGCCGACGAGATTCCCCACCGCAGCCCCCGCCGGGTAACGGCGGCGCAGGGAGAGGCGGCGTGCTGTGCCTCGGAGGATATCGCGACGCTCCTCGATGCGGGAGACGGTGGCGAACGTCGCATCCGGATCAAGCGTGCAGTCGTCGCGACGGCGCTGGGCGACCCCGATCTTCCGCCAGGCCTCCTGCACCGACATGCCCAGCAACTCGGCCACCATGCTGACATTCGTCGAATCGGCGCCGTATGAAGGATCGAGTACGATAGTGGATGCGGCTCGGTCCTGAGCGACGATCCTGCCTGACCGGTCGTACATCAGCCCCCGCGGCGCCTTGATTATCGACAGCCGGACGCGGTTGCTGTCGGCGAGTTCGAGATAGTGGGCGCCCTGTAGTATCTGCAGATAGAACAGCCGCGCGCTCAGCAGCACCAGGACGACAAGCAGGACGGCCCGCGCCGCGGCGGGGCGGATGTCCCTATCGTACCCTGCGACGCCGGGATGCATCACGGACACCCCATCCCCGCGGCAGGAGCCAGTCGCTCAGAAGCGATACCAGCAGAAGTCCGAGGATGGCCGAATAGAACGCGGAGAGAACGGCGCGCGGCCACAGGAAGCTCGGGAGGCCCCCGACGCCCATGGTTGCACCGATGATGGTCTCGTTGACGAGGCTCAGCGTGAGCAATGATGCCATCTGAATGGTAGTCCGCTCTGCCTGCACCTTCTCGCCAACGAGCCCCGCCAGGTACCCCGTGACCGTGTAGGATAACGCATGAGTGCCCAGAATCGGTGGCGCGTACAGGTCCTGGTAGAGCCCCGCCAGGAACCCGACGATCACCGCGGGATTCGGCCCCGAGGTCAGCCCGAGGTAGACGATGGAGATGACCAGAATGTCCGGCCGCCATTGACCGATTAGGAGCCATCGGCCGACCATGGCGTTGGCCATGGCGGCGCCCAGCGCGACGATAACCCACGAGCGGCTAGCTGGGGAGCTCGCCATCGTCGCTCCAGGAGGTGTCGGGCAGCGCTCCGCCAAGAATGAAGACCTCTCGGACAGCGTGAAAACGCACCAGAGTCCGCACGCGGGCGCGGTGAAGCTGGAGTCGGCGGTCATCCTCGATTCCGGTGACGACCCCGACGCGAAGCCCGGCCGGAAACGAGCCGCCCAGCCCGCTGGTGACCAGAGTATCGCCCGCGACGACGTCTTCAACCATGGGAATGTCAGGCACCAGGAAACCGGCGGAGCGATCGGCCCGCAGAATGCCGCCGGCGCCGCTGCGTCGCACGAGGACGCTCACCCGCGACTCCGGCGACAACAGGGTGCGGACCAGTGCCCGATGGGGTCTCACCTCAACGACACGCCCGACCAAGCCGTCGGTGGAGACCACCCCAAACCCGACCTCGACTCCCCGCTCCACCCCGGAGTCCACGGCCAGGTACTCCCCGACGAAACGTCCCGGCCTGGAGGATACCATGCCCGGGATGAGCCAGTGAGGAAGCTCCGACCGCATCTCCACCATGCGATGCAGCCGTTCGTTCTGCGTCTGGAGCCCGAACAACAGGGCCTCATCGATCACCCGATGAGCAAGGTCGAGGCGGAGTGCACGATTGTCGCGTTGCAGCGCCAACATGGATTCTATGAACGCAGTGGCCCGTCCCGCCGGATAGAAGAGGACGGGGCCGACTCTGGAGGCGACGGCCTGTTTCGCGGGGAGTGGCAGGAGGAGCAGGAGCACCGAGAGCCCGATGGCGCCGGTGGCGAGTAACGAGGCCGGCGCCGGACCGCGCGCCATGGCAAACGCTCCCCGGTCTCGCTATCCCCGGGGAGGGTCCATCAGAACCTTGGCGTATTCCTCAGGCTCTTCAAGCACCTTCCCGGCGCCGAGGACCACGCAGGAGAGCGGGTCGTCGGCGACCGTCACCGTCAGGCTGGTCTCCTTGGAGAGCCGCATGTCGAGGCCCTTCAGGAGAGCGCCGCCGCCCGTCATCACGATGCCCCGTTCGACGATGTCCGCGGAGAGCTCGGGAGGTGTTCGTTCCAGGGTGCGGCGGACGCCTTCCACGATGGCAGTAATGGGCTCGCTCAACGCCTCGCGAATCTCGGCCGAGTTGACGCGGATGGTACGGGGTATCCCTGCCACAAGATCCCTACCGGATATTTCCATTTCCTTTTCTTCCTTCAGCGGGTAGGCGGATCCGATGGTCATCTTGATCAACTCGGATGTCTGTTGGCCGATGGCCATGTTGTAGTTCTTGCGGAGGTACTGGATGACCCCCTCATCCATCTCGTCGCCCGCCACTCGGATGGACTGCTGCGTCACGATGCCTGACAAGGCGATCACGGCGATCTCTGTCGTGCCTCCACCGATGTCGACCACCATGTTTCCGCAGGCCGCGTTGACCGGAAGGCCTACCCCGATTGCCGCCGCCACAGGCTCGGCGATGAGGTGGAGATCCCTGCAGCCCGCGTGCTCGGCGGAATCCTTCACCGCCCGTTTCTCCACTTCGGTGATGCCCGAGGGGACCGCGATGATGATGCTGGGTTTGATGAAGCGACGGTGATGGAGCACTTTGAGGATGAACTGCCGGAGCATCTCCTCCGACACCTGGAAGTCGGCGATGACGCCATCCTTGAGAGGCCTGATCGCTTCGAGATCCGCAGGCGTCCGCCCGAGCATGAGCTTCGCCTCGCTTCCCACGGCGATGCACTTGCGGCTGCGTGCCTCCACGGCCACCACGCTCGGTTCGTTCAGGACGATACCCCGCCCCTTCATGTAGATCAGAGTGTTCGCCGTGCCGAGGTCGATGGCGATGTCATTCGCCATCATCGTCGGCAAGGAGCTGAGTGCCCTGTACCATCGCGAAAGACTCAGTGCGCTCATCGTGAGGCCGCCATTGTCCGCACCTTACTGAAGTGTGTGTGCATACGATATCTCAGGATTCCAATCGTGTCGTGTCATTCTGGGCCCACTATGCCCCGCGCGTGCGTGCACCACCCGGCCAGCGATCGTGCCCGCAGTCAGTGTCGTGCCGCGGCCGGACCGGCGTTGTCGGAAGTAGGAGCGACGCAGGTAGAGTGGGACTTCAGACCGTACTGTCGCCTGGCCCGCCAAGCGTGACTCGCAAACACGCCCGGCGTGCCGGAGGCTGGCGGAGAGGGGGGGATTCGAACCCCCGGTAGAGTTTCCCCTACACTGGTTTAGCAAACCAGCGCCTTTAGCCTCTCGGCCACCTCTCCAGGCGTCCACCAGGGACCTGACATTGAGAAAATCAAAGTAGCAGAACGGCCACGCCTGTCAAGGCCAAGAATCGCGGCCCCCAACACGCTCGGGTACGGGCCGGTCCCGCGGAGCACTTCGAGAGCGCGTACAGCGCCAGGATCGTTGCCACTGTTGCATAACCGATCCCCGATCCGTATCTATGCAGGCTCTCCATACCGCGTGCCTTCCACCTACGCATTCATCCGGAGGCAACCGTGCTGCAGCAGGCCTTGGAAGCCATTCACGAGGCGGAACGGCAGGCCGTCACCATTCTCGATGACGCGAAGCGACGTGCCGCCGATATCGAGGACTCATGCGCCCGCGACTTGAGGGCAATGGAGGAGAGCGCGGCCAAGGAAGCTGCTGATCGACGCAGGTCCCTGCTGTCCGACGCCGAGGGA